>CATYEP010000010.1 GCA_958405585.1 uncultured Eubacteriales bacterium | reverse complement strand
GCGACCTGCTGATTACGAATCAGCTGCTCTACCAACTGAGCCACAGTAGCATATAAACGTGAAATTGCTTGCTCACGAATTCAGCTTTATTATTATACCATATTTCCGAGAAAAATCAAATGATTTAAAGGGGGAATTTAAAAAATTTTTAAGCAATTCGGTATTGCGAAATATTTTTTATATTTTCGGGCGGAAATTTCATAAAATAAATTGAATCAGGATAAATTTATGATAAAATAATAGAGTAAAATTATTGAGAAGGAAAAGAATATGGCATTGAAGAAAAAAAATATAATTACGGGAAAGCGTGCCGCAGGTATATTGATGCATATATCATCTCTTCCGGGTGAATACGGGATCGGAACGCTTGGGAAAGAGGCAGAAAGATTTGCCGGATTTGTGAAAGAGGCGGGATTTCGGTATTGGCAGGTGTTGCCGGTCGTGCAGACGGGATCGGGAGAATCCCCGTATCAGTCGGTGTATGCGTCATCGGGGAATCCGATGATGATCGATCTCGGAAGGCTTGTGCAGGAGAAACTTCTGGAAGAATCGGAACTTTCCGTATGCAGGATGCCGCAGGACGGGAAGGTGCATTTTGAGGAGCTGGCGCCGAGGAAGATGGAGCTTTTGCGGAAGGCATTTACCAGATTTGACACTTCTGAGGTTTGTTTCAAAGAATTTTCGGAAGGGAGTTTTCGGGACTATGGGCTTTTTATGGCACTGCGTGAAAAAAACGGAAGGAAACCTTTTTGGGAGTGGCCGAAGCGGTACAGATATCATGATGTATCTGAGCTGGAAAATTTTTACAGAGAAAACCGTGATGAAGTAAATTTCTGGCTGTTTTTGCAATATGAATTTTTTAGGCAATGGAAAGAGTTGAAGGCGTATGTGAACGGATTGGGGATCAAAATCATCGGGGATATTCCGCTGTATATGGCGTATGATTCCGTGGATGTCTGGGCAAATCCGCAGCTTTTCAAACTAAATAAAAATTTGAGATGTAAAAAAGTAGCAGGAGTACCGCCCGACTATTTTTCTGCGACGGGGCAGTTATGGGGAAATCCCGTATATGAATGGAAAAAGCATGCGGAAGACGGGTACAGTTGGTGGATCGGGAGAATGCGCCAGGCGTTTTCGATTTATGATGTGGTGAGAATTGACCATTTCCGAGGATTTGACCGATATTATGAGATCGATGCGAAGGCGGAAACGGCGATTGGCGGCAGGTGGCGCAAGGGGCCGGGCGCGGCGTTGTTTGAAGCTGCGCAAGAAAAGCTCGGGGAACTGGCGTTTATCGCGGAGGATCTTGGCACGCTGGATGCGGGTGTTTACAGATTGATGCGTAAAACGGGTTATCCCGGAATGAAAGTGTTGGAATTTGCGTTTGACGGAAATCCCGGGAATCCGTACTTACCGGCAAATATAAAAGAAAATTCAGTTTGTTATACTGGGACACACGATAATGATACGTTGGTCGGATTTGTTGAGGGGATGACGGAAGCGGAGCGTACCAATTTGCTTCGAATACTAAAGCCGTTGTTGCAGGAAGCGGGGATTCAGGAAAAAACGGATTCGTCGGAGAACATAGCGGACGGAATGGTGGAATTGGCTTTGTCGTGTAAATCGGGGCTTTGTGTTTTGCCTGTGCAGGATCTGTTGAAATTGGGGGGCGAAGCGCGGATGAACGTTCCTTCGGTGGCGTCGGGAAACTGGCGGTTTCGGTTGAAAGGTGAGATGCCGTCGGAATTGGCGGAAAAGATAAAGGGAAAGCTAAAAGTATATAAAAGAATTTAAAAGGGAATAATTTCGATCGGTTTTAGGCGGCGTTTGCGGTTGACAAACGCCGCCTAAAAGGCTATAGTATTATGTGGTAATTCAGACAGGAGAGAACAATTTAAGAAGATGGAAAGAGGACTTCTTACACCGTTAAAAAAATTGCGTCGTCAGGTATTTGTGGAGATGGCGCGGGTTGCATTTGAGACAGATAAATCGGAGATTAAAGATGCGATCGAAGCGATTCCGTTCAAGATCACGCCGGGAGATAAACCGTTGTATCGTGAGAGCATCTGGCGTGAGCGGGCAATTTGTTCGGAAAGATTGCGTTTGGCGATGGGCTTATCGCTCCGTCCGGAAGATAAGCCGGTGCATCTGACGAGCGGGTTGCGCGAAAGCGATATAGCAGACAAGTATTATGAACCGCCGCTGATGCAGGTGATTCCGTCTGCGTGTGCGGCGTGCGCACCGAACATGTATAAGGTTACGGATAATTGCCGCGGCTGTGTGGCGCATCCTTGTACCGAGGTTTGCCCGAAGGGAGCCGTGTCGATCGTGAACGGGAAATCGTTTATCGATCAGAGCAAGTGTATCAAATGCGGGCGTTGCAAGAATGTATGCCCTTACGATGCGATTGCGCATCATACGCGCCCGTGTGCGGAAGCGTGCGGCGTGAAAGCGATTGAGTCGGACGATTTGGGCAGGGCGAAGATCAACAGCGACAAATGCGTTTCCTGTGGGATGTGCATGGTGAGTTGTCCGTTCGGTGCGATTGCGGATAAATCACAGTTTTTCCAACTTATCCGAGCATTGCGACGCGGCGATAAGATTATTGCGGAGGTAGCGCCTTCGTATCTGGGACAGTTCGGGGATAAAGCGACGCCCGGAAAAGTGAAAGCAGCGCTTTTGAAGATGGGCTTTCAGGATGTGTTTGAGGTGGCGTTGGGAGCCGACATGGGCGCGGCGACGGAAGCGGAACATTATGCGGAGAGGGTAGCAACGGGCAAGCAGCCGTTCATGCTGACTTCGTGCTGTCCTGCATGGGCGATGCTGATCAAGCGGTATTTCCCTGAGTCTGCAGATAAGATTTCCAATACGCTTACGCCGATGGTTGCGACGGCGCGGACGATCAAGAAGAAGTATCCCGAATCGCGTGTGGTGTTTATCGGGCCTTGTGCGGCAAAGAAGCTGGAGGCCAGCCGCCGTACGATCCGCAGCGATGTGGATTTTGTGATTACGTTTGAAGAGCTTTCGGCGATGTTTGAGGCGAAAGGCATTGATTTTGAGTCCATGGAAGAGAGTGCGGCAATGAACGACGCAACGGGCGCTGGGCGCGGATACGCGGTGGCAGGCGGGGTTGCCGGCGCGATCGAGAAATGCATTGCGGAGTATTATCCCGATACGAAAGTTGATATCCGGCACGTGGAAGGGCTGGAGGATTGCCGCAAGATCTTATTGCTTGCGAAAATGGGGAAGCTGAACGGAGCACTGATCGAGGGGATGGGATGTCCCGGAGGATGCGTGGCAGGAGCGGGTACAAATATTCCGATCAACAAAGCCGCAGCGCTCGTGAAGAAGACGGTTGAATCTTCGGCGCAGCAGATCCCGCCCAAGGAACTTGCGGAGATCCGTCTGGATTAAACAAAATAGCAACAAAATAAAAAGGTTTCCGCAGCGGGTGATCCGCTGCGGAATTTTACGGATTATGGAAAAAACGGTTGAAAAAGCAAAGAACACCGACGAATTGTTGGGACAGAAAAAGATTTTTCCGCTTTTGATGAAAATGGCGATCCCGACGGTAGTATCCATGTTTATTCAGTCCATGTACAATGTTGTGGACAGTATTTTTGTGGCGCAATGGAGTCAGGAAGCACTGACGGCGGTATCTTTGGCGTATCCGATGCAGAATCTCGTGCTGGCGGTCTCGGTGGGGGCGGGCGTCGGGATCGGCTCGCGGATCTCTCGTTCGCTGGGTGAAAAGAAGTCGGACGAGGCAAACGTATATGCGGCGCACGGCGGGCTGATCACGCTGTTCAATGCCATTGTTTTTTTGCTTATAGGATTATTTTTGTCGGCGCCCTTTTTATCTTTGTATACGGATGATGCCGCGATTTTCGCGCAAGGCGTGAGTTATCTGCGTATCGTGGTCAGCAGTGCCGTGTTTTCTTTGGTATATATATTTATAGAAAAGTTGTTGCAGGCGGTCGGAAATACGCTTTTTCCCATGATCATGCAGGGAGTAGGTGCGCTTGTCAATATAGTGCTGGATCCGATTTTTATATTCGGGTGGGGAGGGATCCCCGCGATGGGGGTGAGCGGCGCGGCGATTGCGACGGTGATCGGACAAGCGGTATCCTGCATACTGGCGATTGTGTTTTTCGTTTTTCGAAGCGGCGGGCTTCGGCTTTTTCCGAAAGGTTTCCGATTTTCCTGGAAGAAGATCGGTGCTATCTGCGCGGTGGGAGTACCTTCGGGACTGATGCTGGCGATGCCGTCTGTGCTGGTCAGTATGATGAATGCTATTCTCGATTCTATATCGGAAGCGGCGGTCAATTTTTACGGTGTATTTTATAAATTACAGACGTTTATTTATGTGCCTGCGAGCGGATTGGTGCAGGGAATGCGTCCGATTGTTGGTTACAATCACGGCGCGCGGGAATTCAAGAGAGTGGACGACACTGTTTTATACAGTGTTTTGTTTGTGGGAGCGATCATATTGCTCGGAACGATTTTGTTTGAAGCGATACCGGGGCCGATCCTGTCGCTGTTTGATTCGGAAGGTGAACTAAGAAAAATCGGTGAGCCGGCACTGAGGATCTTGTCATCCGGGTTTGTGGTATCCACGTTGGGAGTGATCCTTTCGGGAGCTTTTGAAGCGTTGGGAATGGGAATAAAATCTTTGCTAGTTACGCTGACACGGCAATTTGTCTTGATCCCGTTGCTTTCCCTGGTTTTTATACCGTTTTTAGGGCTTACGGGCGTATGGATCACATATCCGATCGCGGAGACTGCAGCGGCGGTGCTTGCGGTGCTTTTTTATCGTGGGTATAGGAAAAAGAGAGAAAGTGCGGTAAATGCTTGACAAATTTTTCCGTATCGTGTATAGTATAACAAGAATATATTTCAGGGGAATATCAATGAACAGCGACGACGGCAGCAGTACCGCCCGACCAGAAAACAGAAAAAAGGAAACTCAAAGGCATAACCGTATAGGCTATGTCTTTTTGCGTTATAATTAAATTGAGGAGGAGAGATCTGACAATTATGGAAGAAACCCCACGGCACAAGCCCTGGTACGCCATGACGAGCGATGAGGCGGCCAAAATTCTGAAAACGAGCGAGAAAGGGCTTACGGACGCGGAAGCGGCGAAGCGGCTTTCGGAGTACGGAAAGAACAATTTACGGCAGAAAAAGCCAAAGAGTGTCTGGAAGATGATCTGGGAGCAGCTGACCGAAGTGATGGTGTTGATCCTGCTTTTGGCGGCGGCGTTTTCGCTGGTCATGTATTTTCTGGAGGATGAAGGTCTTGCCGAGTGCATCGTGATCCTGGTCGTGATAGCTTTGAATACGGCGATCGGCGTAGTACAGGAGAAGAAGGCGGCAATCGCATTGGAAGCGCTGTATAACATGACGGCGCCCACGGCGCGGGTATTGAGGGAAGGCGAAGAGTCCGTCGTACCGGAGTGTGAGATCGTACCTGGCGATATTATTTATCTGGAAGACGGGTCGATCGTTCCTGCGGACGTTCGCATCATCCAGGATTCCAACATGAAAGTGCAGGAAGCAGCTCTGACTGGGGAAAGTGTACCTTCAGAGAAAGACGGTGCGACCGTGCTGGCGGAAGATGCTCCGCTCGGTGACAGGGTGAATATGGCATACAGTTCGTCGGTGGTCATGTACGGGAATGCGACGGGGATCGTTGTGGAAACGGGCATGAATACGGAAGTCGGAAAGATCGCAGGGCTTTTGGACGAACAGGACGATTTCGATACGCCGATGAAACGGAAGCTCAATTCAGTCGGAAAGATACTCAGTCTTGTCGGGTTGATCGTCTGTGTGGCGATTTTTGCGATCGGGCTTTTGCGCGACGGTTGGGAAGCATGGGTAAATTATATTTTCATTGCGATCTCGCTGGCGATTTCCGTGATTCCGGAAGGGTTGCCCGCAACGAGCACGATCATCATGGCTCTGGGCGTTCAGCGAATGGCGAAGAAAAATGCACTGGTGAAGAGTCTGCCCGCGGTGGAAACGCTTGGCAGCGCATCGGTGGTATGCTGTAATAAAACGGGTACGCTCACGCTGAATAAAATGACAGTGACCTATGTTGCGGTCGGAAATGATTTTATAAACGGTTCGCCGACAAAATCGGAGGACGTACCGTCAAAATATGCACAAAATGTATGGCAGGATCTGTTGGACGGATGTGCTTTGTGTGTGAACGCGAAAAAGGATCCGGATAATCCCGATAACATTTTGGGAGATCCGACGGAAGGGGCGCTCGTGCTTTTTGCGGAAAAAAACGGGGTGGTTGCAGACGATTACGAGCAAGAGCATCCGCGCTTATTTGAGCAGCCGTTCGATTCGGACAGAAAGCGCATGACGGTATTAAACCGTATGGGCGGTAAGAATATTGCATATACGAAGGGTGCGGCGGACGAACTGCTGCCGCTTTGCACGAAATACAGGACGGCGGACGGCGTGAAAGAGATGACGGATTCCGACCGTGCGAAAATTTTGGAATTATGCAATAAAATGAGTTCTGAGGCATTGCGCGTGCTCGGGTTTGCCGTGCGTGAATGGGAGGATGTGCCGAAAGAAGAGACGGCGGATCTGGAAAAAGGGATGACGTTTGTGGGCGTGGTCGGAATGATCGATCCGCCGCGCAAAGAAGTGATCAAGGCGGTGGAAACTTGCCATGAAGCGGGCATCCGCGTCGTGATGATCACGGGCGATCATAAAGTGACGGCAATGGCGATTGCAAAGCAGCTGCACATTTTCCGTGAAGGGAATACGGTGATTTCAGGACAGGAGCTTGCCGCCATGACGGACGAAGAACTGGATAAAGCGGTGAAAGACTGTGTCGTGTTTGCGAGGGTATCGCCGTCGGATAAACTGCGTATCATTCAGGCCTTGCGAAGGACGGGCGAAGTGGCGGCGATGACGGGTGACGGCGTAAACGATTCGCCTGCGCTTAAAGAAGCGGACATCGGCGTAGCGATGGGGATCACGGGGACAGACGTAGCGAAAGATGCGGCGGACATGATCCTTCTGGACGATAATTTCACGACCATCGAGTATGCGATACGGGAAGGGCGCAGGGTTTACAGAAACATTCAAAAGGTGATCCAATTCCTGGTCGCGGGAAATATTTCGGAAATTCTGATCCTGCTTTTAGCAGTTTGCTTTGGCTGGCCTATGCCGGTTTTGGCGGTACACATTCTTTTGATCAATCTGGCGACGGATACGCTTCCTGCGGTTGCGCTTGGTATCGATCCCGCCGATTCGAACGTGATGAAGCAAAAACCCGTACGCAGCGGAACTTTGTTTGAGAAAGGTATGGTATACCGTATCATTCTGCATGGTTTGTTTATTTCGGCGGCGGCGCTGGCTGCGTATGCGACGGGGATGCTGATGACGCACGGTGACAATATAACGGCGGAGCAACAGCATTCGGTCGCCATGACGATGACGTTCCTGGTTTTGTCGATCTCGCAGCTTTCTCATGCCCTGAACCAGCGATCCAATACGGACAGCGTTTTCAAGCACGGGCAGGGTCATAACCCGTATTTGTTCGGGGCGATCGCTATTTCAGCGGCGATCATCGCGCTGGTCGTGTTCGTGCCGCCGTTCATGCGTTTGTTCGATCTCGTGTATATCGGATGGGCGGAATGGCTGATCTGTATAGCGTTTTCTCTGTTCCCGTTGGTCGCGGTGGAAATTTCCAAGATCTTTATCCGACTGTACGTGAAAAAGAATCAAAAATCCGCGTAAACTCAATGATAGGCATTCCAAAAACCATATGCTTTTGAAAGACCTGTTGTTTTCGGTTTCCGATTACATTTCTCCGGATCGGCGGGACACGCCGATCCGGAGAAATGCGGAACAGTTGCCGTGTAAAATTTGCGCGTGAAACTTAAACAGATAATTGTCAATAAAGGAGAGGCGCCCTGACGAAGGTCGGGGCGCCTCTCCTTTTTGTTGGGCTAAAACAGACATTCTTTCCGATCAAGAGCGTGCAAAGATATGAATCAAAAATTGATCAGAAATTTGAACAACGTATCGCTGTTTTCATGACGTTTTCTTTTTTGTTTTCGAAAATGTCGTACGCTTTTTCAATTTCGGAGAGAGGGAAAGTGTGGGTGATGAGCGGCTCGGTATTGAGTTTTCCCTGTCCGATAAGGGATAAGATTTCGGCACAGTCGCAGCCGTCGACGCCTCCCGTTTTAAATGTGAGGTTTTTCCCGTACATGGAGGGTAGGGGGAGTGTCTGCGGCTCGTCGTAAAGAGCCACGATGACGACCACGGCATTCGGCCGCGCGCAGGTATGGGCGAGGCGGAATGTATCGGGCGTGCCGGCGCATTCGATCACGCGGTCAGCTCCGCCGTGGCTACTGTGGGCGCGTATAAAAGATTCCGCTTCTTCGGGAGAGACGGTAAGGACTCCGGGACACATTTTTTGGACAAAAGCGCGGCGAAACGGATCTTTTTCGCAAATGATGACGCATCCCGGATTATGCAGGAGCGCGCATTGCAGGGCGCAGATCCCGGTCGGGCCGGCGCCGATAATGAGCACGGTATCGCCGCGGCTGATTTCTGCGATCTTTGCCGCCCAAAAACCTGTCGCAAGAATATCGCCTGTAAAGAGAGCCTGTTCGTCGGTAACGTTGTCGGGGATCTTTGTCAGCCCGCAGTCCGCATAGGGCACACGTACGAACTCGGCCTGTCCGCCGTCGATGCGGCAGCCGAGCGCCCAACCGCCGTTTTTGTCCGTGCAGTTGTTTACAAATCCGTTGCGGCAGAAATAGCAGCTGCCGCAGAAAGTTTCGACATTCACGGCCACGCGGTCGCCTTTTTTCAATGCGGTAATGGCGGAGCCCGTTTCTTCCACGATTCCCACCATTTCGTGGCCGACGGTAATGCCGGGTACGGCGCGGGGTACACTTCCGTGTTTGATGTGCAGGTCGCTCGTGCACACGGATGCGAGCGTCACGCGGACGATGGCGTCGCGCGGCGCCGTAATAACGGGTTTCGGCTTTTCGAGCAGACGGAATTCTCCGGTTTTCAGATAGGTATAGGCGAGCATAGTTTTCTCCTTTTTAATTGCCGCCATGGATGATTTCGGTCGGCGGTTTGTCGTATCGGCGGGAATAGCTGCGATAAAATGTGGTCATGGAATCAAAACCGCAGTCAAAGACAAGCTGCGAAAGATTCATGTTTTCCTGTTTCTTTCCGCGAGTAATGATATTGTTGATCCGAACGTTATTGATATAACTGTTGAGCGTTTCGCCGATGTATTTATTGAAAAGCCTTGAAAAATAGTATTTATTGTACCCGAAAGCGGACGATATGGAGTCGAGTGTAATGGGTTCGGCAAAATGTTCGTCGATGTAATTGAGAACATTGATGATCATGGAAAGGTTGGGCGTCGTAACGACGGGCAGGCGCTTGTAGCGCATGAAAAATTTCCCCATGATGATATCGATCAGACCTTTTGCAATGAGAAAATTTTCCTGTTCTGCAGGGTTTTTCAGCCTATTCAGATCGGGTAGGATCGTGCGGTTGAATTTTTTGTCGGATAAAAGAGGCGGGAGCGTCTCTTTTTCCAGGACGGACGCAAAGTCGTCGGCGTACGCAGATTTGATGATCAGGACATGATTTTTGTAGGCAGGATAAGGGGTAAGTGAATGTATCCCGCAAGGTCTGACAAAAATAACATCGTCTTTTTCGGCATAAAAACTTTGTCCGTCCACTTCTCCTAAAAGTTTTCCCTCCGTGATGTAAAGGATCTCGATACAGCGGTGAAAATGAGGAGAAGGATTGCCGTTGTCACCCGCAAAAAAGCGAAGATCTCTTTCTTTGTCATGAAAGGCTTCATAAACAGCTGATTTTTTCATAAAAGTCAATTTTCGGTAGAATATTTGTGAATATTGAGAAGAAATCCGCAATATTCAGTGTTATTATATCATTAAAGAAACTGTATGTCAACCGAGGTGCAGAAAAATGAAAATCGTTATTATAGGCTATGGCGGAATGGGCGGATATCATGCTTATCAGCTGGGAGAATTTGCCAAAGCGGAACCCGGTGCGATGGAGCTTGCCGGGATCTATGATATAGATAAAGCGCGTTGTGCGGAGGCGAAAGCAAAAGGGCTGCGCGTTTACGGTTCGCCGGAAGAGATCTGGGCAGACAAAGAAGCGGAGGCTGTTCTGATCGCGACGCCGAACGACGTTCATGCGGAATACGTTTATGCCGCGGCGAAAGCGGGGAAGAATATAATTTGTGAAAAGCCGATCGCCATGAGTACCGTTCAGGCGGAAACGATGTATGATGCGGCGGAAAAAGCAGGCGTGCTTTTTGAAGTGCATCAGAACCGTCGTTGGGACGATGATTTTCTGACGGCGAAAAATATTATGGCGAAAGGCGAGATCGGGGATATTTATAAGATCGAATCGCGGGTCGTAGGAGCGAACGGGATACCCGGTGCGTGGCGTAAGGAAAAGGCGCACGGCGGCGGCATGATGCTGGATTGGGGCGTTCATCTGATCGATCAGATGTTGCAGTTTGTGAAATCGACCGTTGTGAGTGTTTATTGCGAATACAGCTACATTTACGGAGAAGAAGTTGACGACGGATGCGATTTGTCCGTCCTGTTTGAAAACGGTGTTCGGTACCGTGTGGTGATTGCAACGGATTGTTTCCGCAAACTTCCGCGTTGGCAGCTTTACGGGATCGATGGTACGGCAACTATTGCGGACTGGGATCTTTCGGGCGGCATGACGCGCGTTTTGGAACGTCAGGATAAGAATCTGGTGGGCATAAAAGCGGGCAACGGGTTTACGAAAACGATGGCGCAGCGCAGTGAAAGTTCGGTGGAGGAACTGCCATTGCCGATCGTGCATGCCGAACCGTTTGCGTTTTATAAGAACTTTGCGGCGGCGGCGGAGAAAAAAGCGGCGCCTGCGATACACAAGGAAGAAGTTTTGCGCGTTTTCCGTCTGATGGAAGCGGCGGCGGAGTCGGCGGAGAAAAATGAAGTTATAAAAGTCCGCATCTGAGAAAGAGCGGAAAAGATAAAAGGGGACAGATCATGAAAATCAGTGTAGTGAGCAGTATACTGGGCGATTACAGCCTGGACGAAAGCCTGAAATATTTATCGGGGCTTGGCGTGGATGAATTTGAACTGGGGGTCGGAGGATATCCCGGTAAGGCGCATGCGGATGCTTTGATTCTGAGCAAAGACAAAGCAGCGAGGGAAAAACTTCTGGAAACGTTCAAAAAATACAAAATGGGTATTTCGGCGCTGTCGGTGCACGGCAACTGCGTGCATCCGAACAAAGAGACGGCGGCGAAATTCGAAGCGGACTTTGAAGCGGCATGTGTACTGGCGGGGCAGATCGGTATCGACCGAATCGTAACGTTTTCCGGATGTCCCGGTTCGGATCCGGATGCGAAACAGCCGTCCTGGGTGACGTGCGCTTGGCCGTCCGAATATCCGCAGGTACTGGAATGGCAGTGGAACGAGGTGTTGATCCCTTATTGGAAAAAAGCTGTCAAATTTGCTGCCGATCACGGGGTAAAACGGATCGCGTTGGAAATGCATCCGGGGTTCTGTGTATATAATCCGGCAACCTGCCTTCGTCTGCGCGAAGCGGTCGGGGATCTGATCGGTGCCAATATTGACCCGTCGCATCTGTACTGGCAGGGTATGGATATGCTTGAAGTCATCCGCTTATTGGGTGAAAAGAAGGCGATCTATTATTTCCATGCAAAGGACACGCAGATGATGCCGCACAATGTGCGTAAAAACGGGGTGTTGGATACCAAATCGTTTACGCTGGCGGCGGATCGGTCGTGGGTATTCCGCACATTGGGGTACGGACATGGCGCACAGGAATGGAAACAGATCATTTCCATGCTGAAGATCATGGGGTATGACGATTCCGTTTCGATCGAGCATGAGGACGGGCTGATGTCCCCGAAAGAAGGACTTGAAAAGGCGATCGCTTTCCTGAAGGAATGCGTGATCACGCAGGATAATACAAATATGTGGTGGGCGTAGAGGTGAAACTATGAAATTTGGAGTACAGTTGTATAGTTTGCGGGAACTTGCGGCGAGGGAAGGCGCGGAAGAGGTTTTGCGCACAGTGGCGCAGGCCGGTTATGACGGCGTGGAATTTGCGGGATTTTATGATAAAACGCCGGATGAAATGGATGCTCTGTTGAAAAAATACAATTTAGAGCCGGTTTCGGCGCACATCGTTACGGACAGTATTCTGCCGCAGATGCCTTACATAGATAAACTGAAGATCGGGAATATTTTTATCCCCTGGGTGGCCAAAGAGACGTTCGACGATCCGGAAAAGTTCTCGGCGTTTTGTTCGCAGGCAACGGAATTGAAGGATCTGCTTGCAAAGAAAGGGATCTTGTTCGGGTATCACAACCATGCTCATGAGTTTGAAGACGGGAAAGACCGTCTGGAGCGTTTGCTGACGGCGTTGCCCTGGATGAAATCGGAGCTGGATGTATTTTGGGCGACGGTAGCGGGTCTGGACCCGGTGGCGTATATGAAAAAGTTAGGCGATCGGCTTGCCTTTGTGCATATCAAGGAAGCGGCGAAGGATGCTTTGGAACAGCCGCAGCCGATTGTCGGGGAAGGCGTCGTGGATATGCGGGGCGTATTCGATGAAATGAAGCGCGGCGGCATTGAATGGGCGGTTCTTGAAGTGGAAAAATATCCCTGCGGGGAGGCAGAATATCTGCGCCGCAGTTTGGAAAATATGAAAAAATTAGCGAAATAGCGGAGGAAAGAAAGATGAAAAAAATCAGGATCGGTGTGATCGGATGCGGCGGGATCGCGAACGGCAAGCATATGCCTGCGGAAAAACGCAATCCTGCATCGGAGCTTGTTGCGTTTTGTGATATAATTGAGGAGCGCGCAGTAAAAGCGAAGGAAGATTTCGGTACAAAAGAGAGCGCGGTGTATACGGATTACAGGGAACTGCTCAAAGATAAGAGCATCGATGCGGTGCTTGTTTTGACGCCGAACTGTGCGCATTGTGAGATCACGGTGGCGGCGCTGAATGCCGGCAAGCATGTTTTGTGCGAAAAGCCGATGGCGATGAATTATGCGGAAGCGAAACAGATGCTGGAAGCCCGCGACAAATCGGGGAAAGTTTTGACGATCGGATACCAGAACCGTTTCCGTCCGGATTCTTTGTATCTGAAAAGGCTGGCGGACAAAGATTATTTCGGGGAAGTGTACTATGCGGAAGCGATCGCGATCCGCCGCCGTGCGGTTCCGACATGGGGAGTATTTATCGATCAGCAGAAGCAGGGCGGAGGTCCTTTGATCGATATCGGTACGCATGCGTTGGATCTGACGCTGTTTATGATGAACAATTATGAACCGGCTTATTGTGTCGGGAAGACTTTCCATAAACTGAACAAACAGAGAGAAACGGGGAATGCCTGGGGCGATTGGGATACTGAAAAATTTACGGCGGAAGACAGCGCGTTCGGTTTTGTTGTGATGAAAAACGGTGCGGTCATCTATCTGAAATCAAGCTGGGCACTGAATATGGCGAATCCGATCGAGGCGGTCACGACGATCTGCGGCGAAAAGGCAGGGGCAGATATGTTGGACGGACTCCGTATCAATACGATCATGGAAGGCAAACAAGTCATGATCAAACCGGATCTGCAAGGCGGGTCGGTGGCATTCTTTGAAGGGACGGGCGGCGGCAATCCGGAAGATCTGGAATCGGCATGCTTTACGAATGCGATTCAGGGTAAAGGAAAGCTGTATGTAACGGCAGATCAGGCGGCGGTCGTGACGCGGATTCTGGAAGGAATTTACGAATCGGAAAAAACGGGCAAGCCTTATTATTTTGACTGACGGCAATCGAGCGGAGGAAACTGAAAATGAAAGTAACGGTTGTATGCGAGCATAACAGTACCATGGACGCTCCGGAAGGGAAAAAAGCGTATCCGGAAGGAATGGACAAATGCCTCGGAGCTCTTTTGGGAAAAGACGGTCACGAAGTGAATATATTGCGCGCGGACGAGGGCGGCGTACATGGTCTTACGGATGAGATCCTGGAAAATACGGATGTGATGTTCTGGTGGGGACATATATATCATGGGGCTGTGGATGACGGATTGGTCTCCAAAATTGCGTATCGGGTCCAGCGCGGCATGGGAATGGTATTTTTGCATTCGGCGCACGATTCCAAGCCTTTTAAACGGTTGCTCGGCACAACGTGTTCGCTTTCCTGGCGGGAAGACGGCGAGACGGAGCGCTTCTGGTGTGTAGATCCGACGCATCCTATCGCGCAGGGATTGGGAGAATACATCGATATTCCGCAGGAAGAAATGTACGGCGAACCGTTCGATATTCCTGTCCCCGACGAACTCGTTTATATCGGTTGGTTTCAGGGCGGCGAAGTATTCCGCGGCGGATGTGTGTTCAATCGCGGCAGGGGCAAAATTTTCTATTTTAATCCCGGACATGAAACATATCCGACGTACAGAATCGAAAAAGTACAGCAGCTTTTGCGTCAGGCATGTCAGTATGTTGCGCCGAAGTCACCTGTTTTGAAAGATCTTGTCTGCCGGAATCCCAAACAACGCAGTTTTTGAGGAAAACAGAGAAAATGACGTAAGCGCCCGTATCCGCACGCGGATACGGGCGCTTTTCTATTTTTTCCGTGAATAGTATCGGCGAAATGAACGCGGTTATATTAGCAGGCAAGCGCGTCCGTGCAAGGTTTTTGCACGGACGCGCTTTGTTGAGCGAGCCGATAAAGCGGGCAAAAAATAAAAAGAAAGGAAAGAAGCGGAATAAAAACAAAAAATTGCCTCATACTTTTATCGAAAAGCGGCGGGAAAAGTTCCGCCAAAGAAGGGAGGAAAAAATGAAAGCAACGGGAATTGTAAGAAGGATCGACGAGCTGGGAAGAGTGGTGATTCCGAAGGAAATCCGTCGTACCTTGCGTATCAAGGACGGGGATCCTCTGGAAATATTTACCGATCGGGACGAATTGATGCTGAAAAAATATTCGCCCATCGCGACGCTGGAAAAATTTTCGGAAGGCACGACGAAATCGCTCAGCGATTTGAGCGGATGTCTTGCGGTGATCTGTGACACGGATGAAATTTTGTATGCGTCGGGGGACGGCCGCAAGGATTTCGCGAAAAAAACGATCTCTTCGCAGTTGGAGCGGATCATGAAAGACAGACGCAGTTATGTGGCAAACCGTGCGGAAGGCGGAGACATTGTGCCGCTGACCGACGAGGCGCAGATGCAGATCACGGCGCAGATCATTGTTCCGATCGTAGCGGGCGGGGATTGTTTGGGCGCAGTTTCGCTCTTATCAGGTGAAGAAGGCGCGCGCATGGAAGCGGGAGCGGTAAAATTATGCCGCCTGACCGCAGATATTCTGGCAAACCAGTTCGTGTAAAGGTCGGGAAAACGATCGCAACAGGGAGGAGAAGGCGCTGCCTTTTCCTTTTTGCTACATATGAAATCGCAAAGTTTTATCAAGGGGGCAATCATAGTAGCAGCTGGCGGGATCGCAGCAAAGATCCTCGGTGCGTTTTACCGCATACCGCTTACAAATATTTTGGGCGGGGAAGGAATGGGGATTTACCAGATGGTATATCCTCTGTACTGTCTGCTGCTCACGGTTTCGGCCACGGGGATCCCGTCCGGGCTTGCCCGCCTTGTTTCAGCGGCGGAGGCAAGAGGAGATCGGGAAAAGAGCCGCGCCGTCCTGCGGAAATCCTTGCTGTTGTTTTCGGCGATCGGATTCGCGGGCAGTGCTCTGATGTTTCTGCTTGCGCCTTTGATGAGTATGGCGCAAAAAGAAATTTCGGCAATTTCTGCCTATCGGGCTTTGGCTCCCGGTGTGTTTCTTGTCTCCGTACTTTCCTGTTTTCGCGGCTGGTTTCAGGGGAAAAGCAATTTCTTGCCTACGGCGCTCTCCGAAATCTGTGAGCAGGCGGTCAAGGTAGCGATCGGCGTTTTTGTCGCGAATCTTTACCGCGCAGATGTGGTGCGTGCCGTGACCGCCACGCTGTTTGCCGTTACGCTGAGTGAACTTGCCGCGTGCGTTCTGATGTTATTTTTTGTGCGAAAGGAAAGCGGGGTTCGACCGCTTTATCGCGAACGTATACCGATTTTGAAGTCGAAAATGTTGTTACGTGTGACAATTCCCGTTACGGTTGCGGCTGGTGTTCTTCCGCTTTCCAACATTGCGGACAGCATTCTGATCGTGCGGATGATCGGAGCGTATGCGGACAATGCCACCGCGCTTTACGGACTGCATTCGGGGGCGGCGGCAACGCTGGTCAATTTGCCCGTATCGGTATGTTACGGGATAGCCGCCGCAATTATTCCCGCCGTATCGGCTTTGGCAAGCAAGGGATCGGTCAAAGAAGCGGAAAACCGTATTCTGTTTGCGTTGAAATGTACATTGTATCTTTCGATGCCTGCGGCTTTGTTTCTTTTTGTGTTTTCGGGCAATATCACCTCTTTTTTGTTTGCATCGGTTACAGGTGCGGAGGGGGAAATGCTGGCAAAACTTGTGCGATCGCTTTCGTTTGCCGCGGTTCTCCTCTCTGTGGTACAGACGCTGTCCGCATGTTTGACGGGATGCGGAAAGCCGAAGATCGCCGCGTTTTCGATGACGGCAGCCGTTGTGGTCAAACTGCTTGCGGAAGCAGTATTGCTGCGTTATCCGCAAATTTCCGTTCTCGGGGCGGCATATGCGTCAATCGGGTGTTATTTTGTTGCGATTCTTGTCAATTTGTTATATAGTATAAGGGAAAGAAAAAATCGATGGAAATTTTTCGGGCTGGCGGGCAAATTTTTACTGATGTCGGCGGCGGCGGTTCTGCCGGCGGCGGCAGTGGCGCGGGTGCACGTATTGTTGTCGCTTGCGGTTGCGGCGACGGTATATCTGGCGCTGTCTGTGCTGTTGCGCGCGTTTACGGCCGAAGAATTGCAGATTGCATGGAGGAAGAAAAATGGTAACCGTTGTAGGGTTAGGGTGCGGTCGTGAAGATATATCGGACGGGGCGAGAAAGGCATTGCTTTCAGGTGCAAAGGTGATCCTGCGCACGGGCGAAACGCCCGCCGCACAAGGAGTAAAAGATCTGGGCGTGGAATTTTCCACCCTGGATTACATATACGGGATCAGCCGTAATTTTGATACTTTGAATAAAAAACTTGCGTCGGCGGTGTTGGAAGAAGCGAAGGAGCGCGACGTCGTTTATTGTGTGGACGGAAGCGTATCGGAAGATGTTTCGGCGCAGATGGTCATGCGCAGAGCGAAAAATGTAAAGGTATACGGCGGCGTATCCAAGGCAGACAGCGCTTTTGCGGCGGCGAAAATTTTTTCGCGCAATCGTACGTCGGTTTCAGCGTACGGCTGGGGGGACATACGGCCTTCTCTTCCGCTCGCCGTCTATGATCTGGATTGCGATCTGGTGGCGGGAGACATAAAACTTCACCTTTGCGAGTTGTTCGGGGATGAGACGGAATGTTATTATGTGCACGGCGGCAAAGCAAAGAAAATTCGGCTTTTTGAAGCGGACAGGCAGAAAGAGTATGATTCCACGACCGTATTGATAGTGGATGAAATACCGCTTTTGAAGCGGACGCGGTTTAATTACGACGATCTGGTAAAAATTCTGAATTTGCTGCGCGCGCCGAACGGATGTCCTTGGGACAGGACGCAGACGCATGAGAGTATCCGTCAGAACATGATCGAAGAAGCGTATGAGTTGGTGGATGCGATCGACAGCAAGGATGATTCTAAGATATTGGAAGAAACGGGCGACGTTCTGATGCAGGGAGCGTTTCATTCGGTTCTGGGTCAGGAACGCGGGGCATTCAGTACGGACGATGTGCTGAGTGCAGTCTGTTCGAAACTAATATACCGCCATTCGCATATATTCGGAAAGGACAAGGCAACCGACGAGGCGAGTGCGCTTTCGGTCTGGGATAAGAACAAACAGGCGGAAAAGGGGCAAAAGACGGGATCCGAGTCTGTTTGCGATGTGCCGAAGGTATTGCCTGCGGTGATGCGTGCGCAGAAAGTGGCCAAACGTGCGGCAAAATACGGATACGACTTTAAAGACGTGGATGAAGCGGCTGGAAAGGTAAAGGAAGATCTTACCGAGCTGCTGGCGGCGGTGTCGGAAGAGAATCCGAAGCATATTGCGGAAGAGGCGGGCGATCTCCTTTTTTCGGCGGTGAATGTGGGAAGGCTTGCCGGGGCCGACTGCGAAGAGAGTCTTCGCGAGAGCACGGAAAAGTTTATCGTAAGGTTCTGCGAAACGGAAAAGCTGATTGCAAAAGACGGCAAGAGAATGCAGGATCTCGGCGCAAAAGAGCTTTGGGAATACTATGAAAAGGCGAAAAACAGCGGGCGTACAGAATGAATATAAAACTGGGAGACCGTATCCGGATCGGGGATACATACACGAAAAATAATCTTTTTTGCGCGCCGCTTGCGGGGTACACGGACTTTGCGTTCCGCAAGCTTTGCTATTCTTTCGGAGCGGGGCTGTGTTTTACGGAGATGGTCAGCGCGAAAGGACTGCTGTACGATAACGAGGCGACAAAACTTCTTCTGTATCGGTTTGACGGGGAGACGGATACGGCGGCGCAGCTGTTCGGGAGCGATGCGTATATTTTGCGCGCGGCATGCGAAAGCGAAGCGCTGAAAGATTATAAGACGATCGATCTGAACATGGGTTGCCCCGTGCCGAAGGTGTTCAAAAACGGGGAAGGGAGCGCGCTGCTCTCAAATTTTCCGCTTGCGGAGAAAATTATATCCGAATGCAAAAAGAGCGGGAAGAATGTTACGGTAAAGTTTCGGATCGGGCTGGAAAAGGGAAAGATGTTTGCGGCGGAGTTTGCAAAACTCTGTGAAGGGGCGGGGGCAGACCTTATAACAGTACATGGCAGGACGCGCGATATGTATTATGCGGGCGAGCCGGATTATGCCCAGATCGAAGCCGCCAAGAAGGCGGTAAAAATTCCTGTCGTTGCGAATGGCGGTATCTTTACGAGAGAAGACGCGCTCAATATGCTGGAAAGAACGGGTGCGGACGGAGTAATGGTTGCGCGTGCGGCGATGTACGATCCGCACGTATTTTCGGAGCTTTTGGGCGAAAGTGCGGATTGGGATAAGGCGGGGGCGATCCGTGGACAGATCGCAGACATGCTGCCTGTGTACGGAGAAAAATTTACGTTGGTACAGATGCGGAAAATGACGGCGTTTTATATTCGCGGGATGCGCGGGTGTACGCAATACCGTGCAAAATTATTTGCTTGTCCGAGCCTTGCAGAATTGGAGAAATTATTGTGTGAAATTTTCGAAAAATGAGAGGACGGCAAGAGAGTAAGGCGAAAAATGCGCAGTTCGATTGACAGAAATCTTGTTTGATGGTAAACTGAAAAGGATGTATTTTCAAGGAATCAACGTACAACATCCGGGCGGCGCCGGATATAAAACAATGGTCAGAAGATACAGCGGCAGGGAAAAAGTCCGATTTTGGGAACTGGATTTTGTGCGCGGACTTTGTGTGTTGCTGATGGTATTCGATCATTTCATGTATTGTATGTGGGACGTGATGCCTGCCGTGAATAAAATGCTTGGCACGGACTTCCTTGCGGGAATGCAAAAGACGGGTATGTTGTATTGGAACTGGGAAGTGCGGAACAACGTGCGCATGCTGGTGGTCACGGCATTTTTTGTGCTGTGCGGGATCAGCTGTACGCTGACGCGCGGGAATTTCCGTCGCAGCATCCCCTTGTTATTGGTGGCTTGGGGCATAACGTGCGTTACGTCGATCGTGGATAATTATATAGCAGGAGCAAAGGTGCAGTTCGGCGTGATCCATATGCTGGGCGTATCGGTTCTTGTTTATGCGATCCTGGATGAAGCGGCGCAGGCCGTAGGGAGTCTGCTGGGGACGGGAAAGGTATCGCACGCGGTAAAGGAAGGATTGCGGTATTTACCGGGAATTGTCGGTTGTATATGGCTGATCTGGCTGTTCAACGGTTATGCGCGCATAGAAAATGTCAACGGATTCTGGACGATTTTGCCGACTTTTGATGCGTCGGGTGCAAGTTCGGCGCAAAAGGACATTTACTCGGTACTGTTATATGTGAAGAATCATACATTCAGCACGGGAGATTATTTTCCGATTTTGCCGTGGGGTGCGATCGTTTTGGTCGGCGGGATCATCGGGAGACTTGTATACCATACGTCGGCGAAATATGCGTTCAGGCCGCTGGACGGACAATGGAACAAGCCGCTCTGCTTTTTAGGCAGACATGCCGCCGTCATCTATGTTTCGCATATGGTCGCGATTCCCGCGTTGCTGGCGCTATGTGCGTGGATATCGTCATTTTTCGGCTGAGAAGATCAATAATAACGGAAGGATGAATTATGAAACAATTACCCGCAGCCTGCTCAATGTACGAGGCAGTATTGCTCAATATATCGGAAAGCACGGTAGAAACCGCTATATCCTATTATGGAAAAAAATATTCTTTTTCGAAGGTGATCGGATATATTGATCGGCTTGCCGATAATCTTGCGGCGGAATTCCAATTACGGAAAGGGGATACGGTAACGCTGTGCATGCCGAATTCTCCGGCAGCGCTGATGATGTTTTATGCCGCCAATAAATTGGGTGCGATCGCGAATCTTGTGCATCCGTTCATACCGCCCGAAGCGCTGAAAGAAAATCTGAAAAAGACGAACAGCAAACTTTTGCTGATTTACGATTTATATAAATGCGGCAATTTTGATTTCGGGATCCCGACGTTGGTGAGCGACAGCTCTTATTTTATGGGAGCGGCGGCAAAATTGTATTATAAATGCACCAACAAGCGGACAGCGTTCGGGTATATACCTTTGGAAAAATATCTGAAGAACCGTAAAAATGCACATACGTCCGCTGAAAAATTTGACGAAAACGAAGCGGCTGTGTATCTTGCAAGCGGCGGAACGACCGGCGAACCGAAAATCATTGTTCACAATAACAAGGTGTTTAATCAGCTTTGTGCGAAGGCGGAAGAATTTCTGAGTGAGCCGATCGAAAATTATCGGGCGCTGTACAATGTTCTGCCGATCTTTCACGGGTTCGGCCTGTGTATCAATATGCATATGTGCATGATGATGCGGCGCACGAATATCATGTGTATTAAGTTTCAGCCTGCGATGAGTGCAAAGCAGATCGTGAAAGAAAAAGCGAACATTCTGACAGGTGTTCCCACGATGTTTTTGAAATTGCTCGGGGAAAAGGCTTTTACGGAGGCAGATCTGTCGAATATCAAGGATGTATATGCGGGCGGCGACAGTGTGCCGCAGCCGTTGATCGATGATTTCAATGCGGCGTTGAAAAAAGGCGGAAGTTCGGCGCGAATGTATGTCGGTTACGGACTGACCGAGACGGTCACGGTATGTATGGTCAACACGTGTGCGCATAACCGTGAAAACTCCATCGGATATCCGCTTTCGAACACATATGTAAAGATCATGAAGGACGGGAAGGAAGTTCCTTGCGGAGAAGTCGGAGAGATCTATCTCCTGTGTGATCAGTTCATGCTGGGATATCTGCATGAAGAATATTCGCCTTTTGAAATGATCGATGGCGAAAAATGGCTGAAAACGGGCGACTACGGTTATGTGGATCAAGACGGATTCCTGTATTTTAAACAGCGCATCAAAAATATGATTAAAGTGAGCGGCGTGCCTGTTTATCCGTCGGAGATCGAAGAAGCTGCGATCCAGGCAAAGGGTGTCGCAAAAGTGTGTGCCGTGGGTGTGGCGGACAAGGTGAAAGGCCAGGTGGTGCGGCTCTTTGTGGAGTGCGCGGAAGGAACGGACGAAGCGGCTTGCCGTGAAGAAATTATGGATATCTGCCGCAGAAAACTGATCGCATACGCCGTACCGAAAGAGATTGTGTTCGAAAAGAAACTGCCTGTAAGTCTGATCGGAAAAATCGATCGGAAAAAATTGGAAGAGAGAAGCGGTGAAATGCGCTTGTAAAAGGTGCTTTGTTTCTAAATGGTAGGAAAAAAGTCCCGCGGCGGCAAGCAGAAAGTTGCATGCCGCCGCCGGACTTTTGTTTAAAAAGCAAAAACACGTAATAAAAATTTCTGACTTGCACATGGAACGGCAAGAATTTTAATGCGCTTTTGTGTGAAGCGATAAAAAATAAAAGCTGTCCGTTGGGGACAGCTTTTATGATTGATGTCAGACCGATATCGCAAGGGGGCAAACTTTTTTTGTAAAGCGCGGTGCAAGCAGAATGCAATCCGGGGCAGGCGTTGCCGTAAAACAGGATAGTCGTTGCTGTAAACTGTATGCAAAGGCGCGCAAAGTACCTGGCGAGATAAAAATCAATGGGACAATTTTTCGATATCGGATTTTCTGCACATGACGATCAGTCGTTCCGAACTGCTGAACGTATGGTCTGCGGAGGGAAGGGGGGTAAGGGATCCGCCGCGCTTGACGGCAAGAATATTCAGGTTATATTTTGCGCGCACGCCCTTGTCGCGAATGGTTTTGCCTTCCCAGCTTTTCGGGGTAGGGATC
>CATYEP010000009.1 GCA_958405585.1 uncultured Eubacteriales bacterium | reverse complement strand
GTGAGGTTGGATCTGCAGTTCAGCGCAGAGATATTGACGTCTTCGGGAAATCATTATATGGAGCTGGCGATCGTTCAGGATATGGTTTATGCAAGATATTCGACGATCGGGTTTGAAGGCGGAGTGCCTTTGCGGGTAAAATTGCCGGTTTATGCGTTGTTTGATGCGGGAGAAACGGTATTGCCGTTATTGGCGCCGCTGTTGGGGATCGGAAGCGATACATATTATTTCGCGTTTGTGAATAAGATCCTGGGCGGTTACTACGAAACGATCAACAGCTCGATCTTCGGCGTTATGGACACGGAGGAATGGTGCAATCTTATTCTTGGCATCATCGATGAATATACGGGCAAAGAAGCCGGCGCGGGCGTATCGGAAGGTGCGCAGATCGCGGCGGACGCAAGCGGATCGGGGCTGGTTGTGGAAGCTGACGGATTGAAGATCGGGCTTGCGGCATTGCAGGGTGCGGAAGCGATCGCGGCTCCCGCGGATGCGGACAGCTATATGGACGTATCGACGATCGCACAGCTGCTGCAGGATGTTTTGCATTCGTATAATTATAAAGATACGGGTTATTATCTGAAGGGGAATATTTCAGCGGATTTGTTCGGGTCGGATTTACTGCGGCTGACTGATATCCCGGTTGAATTGAAGGTCGGGGTAGAAGAAAACGGAGAAATATATTTCCATTTGAAAGTTCAGGTCAAGGGATTTGCCGCAGTAAAAATGATAGCGATTGCCGGAGACGCAGAAACAAATGTTGTCATGAAAAGCGGTTTGATTTATATAAATCGTCATCAGACAACTGAAGTTAAAAATGCATTTTTCGGAACTTTCCGAGATGTTAATTATCTGGAAAAGCGGGTTATGACTTTCCAATATTTTGGGGCACATATAATTGAACAAATTACTTTTATACTGAATTTGGGAGATGCCATAACATCAAAGCTTCCTAAAGACGGAACAACGTCGGACGGAACGACGAAAGACGTCGGAGAGATGGTAACAGGCTATTTGTACACCGCAGACATTGGTTCTTTGGAAAAAGAGATCAAAGAAATCGACGATGATTATTTTACTGTTTTGCAAAAAGCTGCCGGCGTATATAAATTCGGTCTGAATATGGGAGCTGTTGCCGGAAATACAGCTTTGGGTAATCTTGATCTATATATTGCCAGAGGAGAAAGTGCGTCGGGCGGCTACGATCTGATTTCATTGATGGGAAAAATAAATTTGATCCCTTCGATTTCGTTGGTTACCGCGAAATTCTGTCTGACGCATGAGAGTTGCGGAGAACCGGTGGATTTTGCTTCGGTGGATTCTAATATACAAGAAGCGTTGAGTGCGTTCGGTTACGCCGACGAGGATCAATTAAAAGCGGTCATTGCAGAAAAAGAGTATATACAAGTGAAAAATTCCTAAGCCGCAGGCAAATCTGATTTCCGTTTATTTTAATGTTTCGTTGTTTTTTTGTAGAAAAACAAAAATTTGTCGGAAACACTTTACAAATTCCGATGGTTATGGTATACTAAATAAAAATATTATTTAAACGCGAAGAAGCGGAACAGTAATTTGTACATGGGGTAACAGAGAGCCGGCGGATGGTGTGAGACGGTCGAAGTGTGCGTATGAACTCGCCGCTGAGCGGTCTGGGCGAAAGGGGATAACCTGAGTAGACACAGGACGGGGAGCTTGCCGTTAAAAGAGCGGGATATGCGTTGTTGAAACAAGTATCCGATGAGAGCGCACAAAATTGTGCGAAGAAAAGTGGTACCGCGAAACCCGATTTCGTCTTTTCAGAAAAGATGGAATCGGGTTTGTTGTTTTTTGTATGCAAAGCTGAACGCGCGTCTGCGCAACAGTTTTGCGCAGACGCGCGTTATTTTAACGGATTTGCGCAGATGTGCGTTAATTTATTGAAAAGGAAGCAAAGCGGAAGGCACGATTCGGGACTTGCGGCAGACGAAAAAATCTGAGAAAGGAGAGGGCAAAGCCATGAAAAATTATGAAAAATACACGAAGCAGTATTTTCTTCCTCCGGTGCGGTGTATGGACTGGGCGGAAAAGGATGCGGTAGAGAAAGCGCCGGTCTGGTGTAGCGTAGATCTTCGGGACGGAAATCAGGCGCTGATCGAGCCGATGACCTTGGAGCAGAAAGTCGAATTTTTCAAGTTGCTTTTGAAGATCGGGTTTAAAGAGATAGAGGTCGGATTTCCTGCTGCAAGTGAAACGGAGTACACGTTTCTGCGAACGCTGATCGACAACGGGCTGATTCCGGACGATGTAACGATCCAGGTTCTGACGCAGGCGCGCGAACACATTATCCGCAAGACATTTGAAGCGATCCGCGGGGCGAAGAATGTAATTGTGCACGTATACAATTCGACGTCGGTAGCACAGCGGGAACAGGTATTCAGGAAGGACAAAGCGCAGATCCTGAAAATTGCAGTGGAGGGGGCAAAACTTCTCAAACAGCTCACGGAAGAAGCGGGGGCGGATTATCGGTTTGAATACAGTCCCGAATCGTTTACGGGAACGGAGCCGGAATATGCGCTTGAAGTTTGTAACGCGGTACTGGACGTATGGCAGCCGACCAAGGATCGGAAGGCGGTCATCAACATACCGGCGACGGTGGAGAACGCGATGCCGCACGTTTTTGCGCAGCAGGTGGAATATATTTCCAAGAATCTGCGTTATCGGGAAAACGTGATGCTGAGCCTGCATCCGCACAATGACCGCGGCTGTGCGGTAGGGGCGTCGGAAGCGGGGCTGCTTGCCGGTGCGGACAGGGTGGAAGGCACGCTGTTCGGAAACGGGGAACGCACGGGAAACGCGGATATTGTGACGATCGCAATGAATATGTATTCGCAGGGAGTGGACCCGAAACTTGATTTTTCGTTTATGCCTGAGATCTGTGCAAGATACACGGAATATACGCAAATGGAGGTTTCGCCGCGCCAGCCGTACGGCGGAGCGCTGGTTTTTGCGGCGTTTTCCGGGTCGCATCAGGATGCGATTGCAAAAGGGATGCAGTGGAGAAAGGAGCACAAGTCTCCTTGCTGGGATGTACCGTATCTTCCGATCGATCCGCAGGATGTGGGTCGCGAATATCAGACGGACGTTATCCGCATCAATTCGCAGTCAGGGAAAGGCGGCGTAGGCTACATTTTGCAGGAAAATTACGGCTTGAATTTGCCGGGCGGATTCAAAGAAGCGATGGGATATGCTGCAAAGGGCGTATCGGACAGAACGCATAAAGAACTCAAGCCTGCGGAAGTATACAGGGTATTTGAAGAGAAGTTTATACACAACCGCGCGGTGTTTGACATTCCGGAGTGTCATTTCAAGCAGATCCCCGAAGGGATCACCGCGACCGTTACCGTGAGGAGCAAAGGGAAAGACTGTGTGGTAATGGCGGACGGAAACGGTCGGTTGGACGCAGTGACGAATGCGCTGAAAAAACATTTCGAGGTGGAATTTGTCCTTACGACATACGAACAGCATGCAATGAGTGAAAAGTCCGATTCCAAGGCGCTTTCGTTTGTAGGTTTGGAGAAAGGCGGCAAATTGTATTGGGGCGCGGGAGTGGATGAAGATATTATCCAGTCGTCGATCAATGCGCTTGTGTCGGCTTTGAACAATTATTTTAAGGAATGAATCAAAGACAGGGAAACAGCCGTGCCGTTGCAAGCGGTACGGCTGTTAAAATATAGTAAGCAAAGCCGCGTCCCGCAAAGTAAATTGCGGGACGCGGCTTTCCTGCACAAGACGTGCAGCAGCAAAAGCGGTCAAAGCAGTTTTTCGTTTTTTTAAATCATTTGCTTTTTGCGGAGCGGATTGTTTGCCGCCGCCCGTAAATTTTTACGGGCGGCGGGTTGAAAGCAAGAAAAGCCGTGCGCGGTATTTTTAAAAATTTAAAATGATAAATGGGAGGGGGAAGGTTAAGCAGGTACGTGGATGGAGAATTCTGACAATTTTTGTGACTTTAAAAAAATATGTTGAAAAAAAGGTGTGAATCTGTTATAATACTGAAGAGAGAGAAAAAAGAATGGCAGGAGGGTGTATTTCTCGTGAGAGAGAAGAATAAAGATAATACAAAAGGCAATCATATGAAGATATTATTGACGACAGATTTTTACAGACCGACGATCAACGGAGTGGTGACGTCGACGGTCAATCTGAGCGAAGGATTGAGAGAGCGCGGCCATGAGGTACGTGTGCTGACATTGAAGCAAAAAGACAATGTAAGGGAAGATGGCGTGTGGTATTTGCCGTCGGTGGGATTGGACGCATTTGTGGCGCCGACGGTACGGTTTCGCATGGGGTTCCCGCCGAGCATCTATTCGGAAATTCTGGACTGGGAGCCGGACATTGTCCATTCGCAATGCGAATTTTGCACGTTCGGACCGGCAAAGAAGATCGCGAACAAACTGGATGTTCCGCTGGTGAATACATATCATACGGTCTATGAGGATTATGCGCGGTACCTGTTCCGATTCAGCGACCGTTTCGGGCGGTATGCGGCGAAGAAGTTCACGAAAGAGCGCCTGCGGCTTGTGGATGCAGTTGTGGCGCCCACGGTAAAGACGCGGCAGCTTTTGCAAAGTTACGGGGTGGAAACAGACATATATGTAGTGCCGTCGGGGCTGAATTTGGAGGCTTTCCGTTCGCCGGAGTATGGCGAAATGTATCGGAAAGTAAAGGAGATCGCGGCGGGGCGGCGCAGTCTTTTGTTTATTGGCAGACTTGCCAAGGAAAAGAATATCGGGGAACTGATCTCGTTTATTCGTGAAATGAACGATCCGGAATTGGTGCTTCTGATCGGGGGATACGGACCGGAGGGCAAGGCGCTGGAAGAGCAGGCGGAGGATCTGAAAGACAGGGTTGTGTTTTTGGGAACGGTTCAGCCGGACGAAGTGCCCCAATGTTATGCGGCGGCGGATATATTTGTCAGTGCGTCGACGAGTGAAACACAGGGGTTGACGTATTTTGAAGCGCTGGCGAGCGGCACGCCTGTACTGTGTCGGGAAGATCCGTGTATTCATGCGATCGTGCGCAACGGAGAAAACGGATATCGCTTCACGGATTATGAAAGTTTTTGCACGGGACTGAAAGAGATTGTTGCGCATGCGGGCGAAAAGATGGAATCGGCGTGCAGGTCGGCGGCAGAAGAATATTCGAAGGAGACATTTGCGCGTCGGATCGAGGAAGTGTATATTCGGGCGATCGAGCGGAAAAATGCGGAAGAATCTGTCTTATATCTGCAAAATCAGGGTTAAAAGGCGAAAAAAGCGAGCGTATAAGAGGAAATTTCTGGAAATGCTTTACAACCGCAGGATTTTGTGTTATACTTTTGAAAAAGCCACAAGCGATTGTATAGGAGCAGAAAAAGTATGAAATGTATGTACTGCGGTTGTCCGGAGAGTAAAGTGATTGACAGCCGTTCTACGGACGAAGGCAGAACGATCCGCCGCAGGCGCGAATGTATTCAGTGCGGCAGGCGGTTCACGACGTACGAGACGATCGAAACGACGCCGGTTCTTGTGGTCAAGAACGGCGGGAACAGGCAGGCGTTTGATCCCAATAAACTGAAAAACGGGATCATCAAAGCATGTGAAAAGCGTCCTGTCTCGATATCGAAGATCGACAGGCTTGTGGATGATATTAAAAAGCAGGTCTATAATTCTTTGGATCAGGAGATCTCGTCGAAAAAACTGGGCGAAATGGTCATGGAAGGGCTGAAAGAGATCGATGAAGTAGCGTATGTGCGGTATGCTTCGGTGTACCGTCAGTTTACGGATATATCGTCGTTTATGGAAGAGCTTGAAACGCTGATGCGTGAAAACAAAACCAAACAAACCCCGCAGAAGCCCGAATGAGGGCTTCTTTTTCGCTGCGGAAAAAGGAGAAGTGAATGAGCAGACAGGTAAAAGTCGGCGGTGTGGCGGTCGGCGGCGGAGCCGGGGTCAGAGTGCAGTCGATGACGACGACGCCTACGTCGGATACGGAAGCGACGATTGCGCAGATAGTAAGGCTGGCGCAGGCGGGGTGTGAAATTGTCCGCGTTGCGGTGCGTGACGAACGGGATGCCGGTGCGATCCGTGCGGTGCGGGACGGATCGCCTATTCCGCTGGTTGCGGACATACATTTTTCATCGAAGCTGGCGGTATTGGCAATCGAAAACGGCGCGGATAAAGTGCGGATCAATCCTGGAAATATCGGGGCGGAGGCGGATATCCGCCGTGTGGCAGACTGTATCCGTGCGCACGGTATCCCTGTGCGGGTAGGCGCAAATACGGGCAGCATTGAGAAGAATTTTCTCGAAAAGTACGGCAGGAGTGCAAAGGCATTGGTAGAGAGCGCCCTTTACAATGTCGGTATATTGGAAAAGTACGGTGTTTCGGATATCGTGATTTCCGTTAAGGCATCGTCCGTACCTCTGACAGTGGAAGCGTATCGTCTGCTTGCGAAGAAGACAGATTACCCGCTGCACGTCGGCGTTACGGAAGCGGGAACAAAAGAGAGCGGGATCGTAAAGAGTGCGGTCGGGATCGGGGCATTGCTTCTGGACGGGATCGGGGATACGATCCGCGTATCGCTCACGGAAGATCCGGTGGAAGAGATCTATGCGGCGGAACGGATATTGCGGGCGTGCGGGCTTCGCAAAAACTATGCGGAAGTGGTGGCTTGCCCGACCTGCGGCAGATGCGAGTGGAACAGCATGGCGCTGGCGCAGGAAGTAGAGAGAGTGACCTTTGCGGTGCGGGAGCATATTAAGGTTGCCGTAATGGGCTGTGTGGTGAACGGGCCTGGCGAGGCAAAAGACTGTGATCTCGGTATCGCGGGAGGAAAGGACAAATGCGTGATTTTCCGACACGGTGAGCCGTATAAGACAGTGCCGGCCAGCCGGGCGAGGGAAGAGTTTTTGGCGGAGATCGGCGCGTTATTAGCGGAAAAGAGCAAAGAAAAGGACGGAACGGATGACGCAGATTGAATTTTTACGGAAGATCCGCGAAAATGACGGATTGAAACGTGCGGTATTGCGAAAAATTGAAATCGACGAATCGGAGCGGAAATGTCTGTTTGAAGTGATCACGGATACTCCTTATACGGCGCAGGATGAGCAAGCGGCGCAAGAAGCGGTTCGGGAAGCAGTGCCGCCGCTTTTCAAGGGAGAATTGAAACTTGTAAAGCTTGTGGCGGATCCGCAGCTGATCCGCCACAAGATACTTGAATATCTTAATCATTCTCATCGGGCGGCTGCGGCATGCATCCGTGCGGAAGATATAACGGTAACGCCGGGCGATCCGATGCAATTCACGTTCGGTGTGGACGGGGCGGAGCGCGGATTTTTTGAAAAGAATGAGCAGCTTCTCACAGGCGTGAAGGGGATGTTGGAGCGGAATTTCTGCAACGTATTCGAAGGCAAACTTGTGGATAAAGAAAAGGCGGGCATTCTGGACGAAGAGACAGAAGAGGAAGAGGAGCCGTTCGATTATCGTCCGGCGCGCACGTTCCCGGTGGAAGGTTTTGAGACGATCGACGAATCGAACGTTCCGAAAAATGCGACATATATTGCGGACTGTGATTTTACGAGCGATGCGCTGACGATTTGCGGCGAAGTCACTTTTATTCAGGAGCGTACGACGAAGCCGAAAACGGACGCAAGCGGTGCGGTAGTGAAAGATGGGAAGCCTTATCTTCGTTATACGGTCAACGACGGAACGGGAATGATGTCGTTTTCGTATTTTCCGCGCAAGCGAACGGAAGAAAAGATCCGTGAAATAAAGGAAGGCGACTGGATAGCTGTCACGGGCGAAAATGAAATGTACGGAGAGAGATTGAGTTTTACGGGCCGATACATCAATCGCGGACATGCACCGGAAGGGTTTGTACCGGAAAAGCGGCAGGGAAAGGCGGTGCCGATGCATTATTCGAAGGTATCCCCCGAAGAATTGATCGACTACAGCCAAATGAACCTGTTTGATCAGTCGGTCATTCCGGAGGATCTTGTGAAGAACACGTTTGTGGTGTTTGACTTGGAGACGACGGGATTGGTGAACTCCCCGACGGGCGGGAAGATGGACGCGATCACGGAGATCGGAGCGGTGAAGATCATCGGCGGTGAGATCAAGGAAAAATTCACGACGCTTGTGAATCCGGAGAGAAAGCTGGATGACGAGATCGTAAAGCTGACGGGGATCACGGACGACATGGTGAAGGATGCTCCGAAGATCGGGGAAGTAATTCCGGATTTCGTGAAATTCTGCGACGGGTGCCTGTTGGTAGGGCATAATGTGCAGTTCGACTATAAATTTGTGCGTTATTACGCGGAGAAGGAGGAGTATGCTTTTGAATTTAAAACATACGATACCATGTCGCTTGCACAGAGCATGCTTTTTCTTTCCAACTATAAGCTGAATACGTTGGCGGATCATTACGGGATCAGTTTCAATCATCACAGGGCGTGGGATGACGCTTTGACGACGGCAAAAATCTTTATTGAATTGATAAAGGCAAAAAAATGCTTGCCAAAAGCGTAAGAAAGTGGTATAATTCAAATACTGAATACCGTTAGCATGAGGATTGAGAGTGGTTAACCGCTCTCAAATCTTTTTATGTAGGGGCTGAAAGCGGGAAAGGAGCAAAAATGAAAGTAAAATCGGTGCAGGAGATCCAGGCGGTATTGGAGCCGTTGGCGCGGGATCTGGGCGTGGAAATTTATGAAATTGTTTTCAAGCAGGGCAAGAATCCTTCGCTGACCGTGTTTTTGGATACGGAAAAGGCAGGCGGGATCGATCTGAATACCTGTGAAGCGTTCCACAATGCGGCAGATCCGGTTCTGGATGAACTGGATCCTACATACGGGCAGCCGTATACGCTGAACGTATCAAGTCCCGGACTGGATCGCCCGTTCAAAAAAGACAGGGACTATCTTCGCAACATCGGGAAGAAAGTGGAAGTCAAGCTTTACGCGCCGTACAGGGGCGAGAAGTTTTTTGAAGCGATTTTGGTAGAATACAACGGCGTCGGCGGCAATGTGACGCTGGATAAAAACGGCGAAATTTTTAAACTGAATCTGACGCAAATCGTAAAAATGTCGCAGGCGATCGATTTTGATTGAGCGACGAACGAATCAAAAAGAAAAAACGAGGAGAATGCAATGGTTAGCAAGGAGTTCTTTGAGGCTTTGTCCGATCTGGAAACGGAAAAAGGGATCAGCAGCGAAGTGTTTATTGAAGCGCTGCGGACGGCGCTGATATCCGCCTATAAAAAGCAGTATGAAGGCGGGGCGGGCGAAGTGGACATCAGGATCAATCCGGAGAAGAACAGCATCCGATATTATACGGTTCGCACGGTGGTGGACGAAGTGACCGATCGCGAGAAAGAGATTTCTCTTGCCGAAGCGCAGCTTCTGAAAAAGAGCTATAAAGTGGGCGATACCGTTTATGAAGAATTTATTCCGAAGGATTTCGGACGTATTGCGGCGCAGACGGCAAAGCAGGTGATCCTGCAGAAGCTGCACGAAACGGAGCGGGACAACACGCTGAACGAATTCTCCGACAAGAAAGACGAGCTGATGAGTTGTGTAGTGCGTAAAGTCGACGCGAAGAACGTATATGTGGAACTCGGCAAAGGGCAGATCGAAGGCGTGATGTTGCCGCAGGATCAGGTGCCGGGCGAGCATTATGAAGTAAACGACCGCATCAAAGTCTATGTGAAGAACATCAAGAACAGCGGTAAAGGGGCGCAGGTCCTTGTTTCCCGTACATCGGCAGGACTGGTGAAACGCCTGTTTGAAAACGAAGTTCCCGAGATCAAAGCGGGCACGGTGTTGGTGAAATCCATTTCCCGTGAAGCCGGCCAGCGTACAAAGATGGCGATCTACAGCGAAGATCCACAGGTGGATGCGGTCGGGGCGTGCGTCGGAAACAAGGGTGCGCGCGTGAATGCAGTGGTTGCGGAACTGGGCGGAGAGAAAGTGGATATCATCCAGTGGAGCGAAAATCCTCTGGAGTTCATAGCGAAAGCGCTTTCGCCGGCGAAGGTCATCTCTGTCACGCAGATCGATGAAAAATCGGCGGTGGCGGTAGTGCCGGATGACAAGCTTTCGCTGGCGATCGGCAGGGACGGACAGAATGCGCGCCTTGCGGCGCGTCTGACGGGCTGGAAGATCGACGTAAAGAGCGAGAGCGCAGCCGCAAAGATGGAAGAACTGCATCGTGCGGAAGAAAAGGATACGGAGTCTGTTTCGGAAGAATAAGTTCCGCGGCCGTGCGAATCGGAGAGGTGAGTTTTCTTGAAAGTAAAAAAAATTCCCATGCGGATGTGCATTGCGTGCCACGAAATGAAGCCTAAGAAAGAAATGCTGCGGATCGTGAAGCCGAAGGAAGGCGACGCGTTCATCGATTTTTCCGGAAAGGCAGCAGGGCGCGGGGCATATATCTGCGATAATCCGGAATGCATCAGAAAACTGAAGAAGCAGCGGCTTTTGAACAAGACATTTTCCTGTGAGATACCGCTTCCGGTTTATGATGCGATCGAGGAGGCATTTTTTGCAAAGAAGTAAGGCGGAAGGGTATATCGGTCTGTGCATGAAAGCGGGCAAACTGACGTGTGGGTTCAATGCCGTGGAAGTGCAGAAAGACTGTGTGTATCTGTTGTTGTTATGCGCTACAGCGAGCGAGAATGCGAAAAAGAGTGCGCGAAAACTCGGTGAGAGATTCGGCTGCGGCATTATGGTCCTGAACGGGAAGACACTGGAAGAAGTTACGGGACGGATAAATTGCAAGTTAGCTGCCGTGCGCGACGAGAATCTGGCAAAAGCGATTCTTTCGGCGGCGGATGAAAATTACAGAATTTATGCGGGAGGCAAAATTTAGCAAGATGGCAGAAGCAAAAAAGAATTACTCGAACATCGAAAAGATCAATTCTCTTCTGGGGGCGGAAGGGATCGGATCGCTGCTGAAAGACGTGCAGGGAACGGAAAAGAAGGTCGGGGATATTCTTCGGAAATTATCCGATCTGGAAAATGCGGCAAAGGCGCGTGCGCAGGAAGAGAGTGCGCCCGCAGAGCCTGTTGCTGTCGAAGCGCCTGCAAAGCCTGCGAAAACGGCTCCCGAAACGATAAAGGCAGAGGAGAAAGCGCAGCCCGAGCCGAAAGTAGAAAAAACGGAGCCCGCGAAAGCGGAACCGCCGAAGGCAAAGGCGGAGCCTGCGGCGGAAAAACCTGCAGTTGCGGAAGAAAAGCCGGTAAAACCTGCGAAGAAAACAGAACAGGAGAAGACTGCTCCCGCGGCGGCGGAAGAGAAAAAGGCGGAACCGCCGAAGGAAACGCCGAAAGTACAGGCTGAGGTAGAGGCAGAGGCAAAATCTGAGCCTGTAAAAGCGGAAAAGCCGCAGGAAAAAGTTGAACCCGCAAAAGCGGATGCGGATAAAGCGGAACAGCCCCGTTCTGCAGCGCGTCCGGCGGAAGTGCGTACGCAAAAGCGTGGCGGGATGGAAGAACAGGTGATCCGTACGCAATATGCCGACCGCCGCAACGCGCGTACGTATGTACCCATGGCGGAGCGTCCTGCACGTCCCCCTCGGCAGGAAAATACACAACAACAGCAGGCGGCTCGTCCGCCGAGACCGGATCGGCCGGAAAGGCAGGATTCGGGATACCAGCGTCCCGGAATGCAGGGACAAGGCGCTCGCACGCCGTACGCAAACGGACGCCCTGCCCAGGGAGCGCAACAACAGGGGCGGCCTGCTTATGGTACGCGGCCTCCGATGCAGAACCGGCCTGCACAGGGCGGTATGCGCCCGGGCGCAGGAAAATTGAGCGCGGCGATTCCCCCGGTAGCACCTCCGAGCAAGAATTTCTCTGCGCCGGCAAAGAAAAAAGCGGCATACGAGAAGCCGTATGTGGAGCAGAAGCGTACGGTCAGCAAGCGTGCTCTGATCAAACAGCAGGTATCTGTTTCGGATTTTGACGAAGACAAGAGCGGATACAGGAAACTTCGTGTCAAGAAGCAGAAACAGCAGACCGTGCAGACGATCAAGATCGAGCATGCCGTGGTTACGACGGAGAATATTCCGTTGAAGGTGTTGAGCGAAAAGCTTGGCATTACGGCTGTAGAGATCACCAAACGGCTCTTTAAAGAGGGAATTGCAAAGACGATCAACGATTCTTTGGATTATGATACGGCAGCGTATATAGCAAATGATCTGGGGATCGAACTGGAATACAAACCTGAAAAGACGGCGGAAGAGGCGCTGGACGAAATTTACAATGCGGAAACGGCAGGCGGAGAAGGCTCCGTGACTCGTCCTCCGGTCGTAACGGTGATGGGGCACGTTGACCACGGTAAAACTTCGCTTTTGGATAAGATCCGCAGTACGAACGTAACGGCAGGAGAAGCGGGCGGGATCACGCAGCATATCGGTGCGTATTCCGTTACGGTGAAAGGCAAGACGATCACCTTCCTGGACACGCCGGGACACGAAGCTTTTACGGCAATGCGTGCGCGCGGAGCGTCGGTGACGGATATTGTTGTCCTCGTGGTTGCTGCGGATGACGGAATTATGCCGCAGACGGTGGAAGCGATCAACCACGCGAAAGCGGCGGATGTTCCGATCATTGTCGCGGTCAATAAAATGGATAAACCGGAAGCGAATCTCGACAGAGTGAAACAGGGTCTTACGAACAGCGGACTGGTACCCGAAGAATGGGGCGGAGATGCGATCGTAGTGCCGGTTTCGGCGAAAACGGGCGCAGGCATTGACGATCTGCTGGATGCGATCAATCTGATAGCGGAAGTGAAAGAGTTGAAAGCGAATCCCGATCAGATGGCGCGCGGCACGATCATCGAAGCGAAGCTGGACAAGGGCAAGGGGCCTGTGGCGTCCGTGCTGATCCAGAACGGTACGTTGCATACGGGCGATAACATTATTTCCGGTACGACGACGGGCCGTGTGCGTGCGATGATCGATGACAAGGGCAGGACGGTCAAATCGGCGGGGCCTTCGATGGCGGTATCCATCCTGGGTCTGGAAGAAGTTCCGAATGCAGGCGATTCGATCATTGCTGTTGAGCAGGATAAGCTGATGAAGCAGGTTCAGGACGAGCGCAAACGCAAAGAAAGCGAGTCGATGGTGAAATCGCAGACGCGCGTCACGCTGGACGACGTATTCGGAAAGATCGCGGAAGGAAAGATCAAGGGGCTGAATATCATCGTCAAGGGCGATGTGCAGGGTTCCGTGGAGGCGGTAAAGCAGTCGCTTCTGAAACTTTCCAACGATGAAGTCCGCGTGAATATTTTGCACAGCGGAGCTGGTGCGATCACGGAATCGGACGTAATGCTTGCCGATTCTTCGAACGCGATCATTGTCGGATTCAACGTTCGTCCCGATACGAAGGCGAAAGCATTGGCTGAACGCAGCGGCGTGGATGTTCGTATGTACAGGATCATATACGAGTTGTTGGATGATATTCAGGCGGCACTCAAGGGTATGTTGGCTCCGAAGTACAGAGAAGTGATGACGGGCAAATGCGATGTGTTGCAGACGTTCAAGATTACGGGCGTCGGAATGGTTGCCGGATGTTATGTTACGGAAGGAAAGATCGTACGGAACGGCAAATTGCGTATTTATCGTGATGACGTGATGATCGTGGAAGGTGCTGTACGTCAGCTCAAACGCTTCAAGGACGACGTGAAGGAAGTTTCGGGTGGCTTTGAATGCGGTGTGAGTATCGAAGGTTTTGACGGGATCAAAGTCGGAGACGTCATTGAGTGTTATATAACCGAGGAAATACCTGCGTAATTTGCGAATTGGTGTTTGATCGGCAGAAAAATAACGGAAAGGAGGAATGCGGCTATGAAATCATTGAGAGCGGAGCGCCTTTCTGCGGAATATCAGAAAGCGGTTTACGAAGTTATATCCACGAAACTGAAGTATAAGACGGACAAGATCCGCGGGATCGTAAGTGTGACCAAAGCGGATGTATCGCCGGATCTGAAAAATGCAAAGATCTATATCAGTGTCTTGGGAAAAACGGCGGAAGAATCGGATGAGACGTTTGCGGCGATTTCTGAACATGCGGGTTTCATCCGTTATGAACTGGCGCATATGATGCAGATGCGCACGGTTCCGGAACTGCATTTCTTGCGGGACGGTACAATGGAATACGGGGATAAGATCGACCGTATCATCAAAGAGATCCATAAAGAAGAGGGGCAGAAATAGTATGCCCTTTTTCCCGTTTCAAGGATAAAAACGGAGCAAAATGAGATATACGCACGGTATATCGGTGCGACACGGAGAGAGAAGAATTGACATTAAAAGAGATAGCGCAGAAGCTGAAACAACTGAAAAGCGCGACGATTTTCTGTCATATGCGTCCGGATGGGGATACGTTGGGCGCTGCAATGGGGCTTAAGTGCCTGTTGGAGAAAAACGGAGCGAAGGCCACGGTCGTCTGTGAAAGTCCCGTGCCGTCCAAGTTTTATTTTCTGGAGGGCATGGACAAGATCGGGGCGGAGCCGGATACGCAATCGCAGGCGTATATTGCGGTGGATTCGAGTGAGATCCACCGTTTGGGAACGCTCAGCGATGAGTTTGAACGTGCAAAAAAGCCGAAGTTCAATATAGACCATCATATATCTAATTCCAGGTACGGGGATTATTGGTTTGTCGAGGAACGTGCGGCGACCTGTGAAATCATGACGGAACTCGCGGCGCATCTGACGGATTCGATGGATGCGAGGACGGCGAATTACCTTTTGCTGGGGTTGAGTTCGGATACGGGTAATTTTGCGCATAAGAACGTAACAGAAAGTACGTTCCTGGCGGCAGCAAAACTTGTTTCGTGCGGAGCGGACATCAACGCCGTTCAATACAATATGTTCAAAAAGCAATCGGCGGCGCGCGCCTTGCTGTTCGGCCATACGATGAGCAATATACGGTATTATGCGGACGGGCGGATCGCATTCATATGTGTTACACGCGAACAGTTAAAAGCGGCCGATGCGACGTCGGACGTAACGGAAGGTTTTATTGATTTTCCGCTGTCGGTGGACGGGGTGGAGGTTGCCGTATGTCTGTTGGAAACGGCTGACAACCGATTCAAGATCTCTTTACGAAGCAAAGGTAAAACGGATGTCAATGCGGTGGCGGCTGTGTACGGCGGCGGAGGGCATATCCTTGCCAGCGGCTGTATGATTTCGGGATGCCTGGAAGAAGTAGTTGATAAACTTTGCTATACGATCCGGCAGCATCTGATTGATTGAAGCAAAAGGGCAGCGCCGCGGGAAGCGGCGCATTTTTATTAGACGAAGCAGGGACGGGTGTTCTGTTTCGGTAAAAAGCGTGGCAGGAGAAGACTGGTGGAGAATTTGCAAAGCAAGAGCGGATTTATCAATCTGAACAAGCCTTCGGGGATTTCCAGTGCGGCGGCGGTGTCGAAAGTCAGGAGGCTTACGCATATGCCGTGCGGCCATATGGGAACGCTCGATCCGATGGCGAGCGGTGTTTTGCCGGTGGCGGTAGGAAATGCGTCCAGGCTTTTCGATTATCTTTTAAACAAAGAAAAGATCTATCGCGCTGTTTTTCGTTTCGGAGAGGAGACCGACACGCTCGACGCAATGGGTATAGTCTTGCAATCGGGGAAAAAGGTTCCGGATGAATCGGAAATAAACGACAAATTGCATCTGTTTATCGGCGAGATAGAACAGATACCGCCGGCGTACAGTGCGAAGAGTGTCAACGGTGTTCGCGCGTATCAACTGGCGCGGCAGGGGAAAGAAGTGAAGCTGGCAGCGAAGAAGGTGCGTATTTCGAAGGTGGTTCTGACCGAGCGCGTGTCGGAGGATGCTTTTGAATTTCGTATTACGTGCGGCGGCGGAACGTATATAAGATCGTTGGCGCGGGATATTGCGCAGGCTTGCGGAACGGTTGCAGTGATGACTTCGCTGGTACGAGAAAAAAGCGGTTGTTTTACACTGGAGAACAGTATTTCACCTGAGGAACTGACAGAAGAAAACTGGGAAGGGCAGCTGATTGCTTCGGATCTAGTTTTTGACATGCCGTCTGTGGATTTTGACGGAAAAGACGCGCAGAAAATGCGGAACGGGCTGGCGCTGGAGTTTCAGGGCGGAGACGGAGAATACAAACTCTATTTTGACGATGATTTTTACGGGATCGCGAAAGCGGAAAAAGGTCAGATCCGCGCGAAAGTGAAATTGGTTTGAGGCAGGTATGCAGACAGTAGAATACAGGACGGGAAGATGGAAAAAACCCTGCGTGTTATTGCTGGGATATTTTGACGGTGTTCATGTCGGGCATAGGGCGCTGATCGCAAAAGCGAAAAAAACGGCGGCGGAACACGGTTGGACGGTGGGAATCATGACGTTTTATGATTCCAAACGCGGCGGGCAGATTTTTCTTTTTGACGAGCGCGTCCGCATTTTTGAGAGTCTCGGGTTGGATTTTGTTTACGCGGCCCCTTTCGACGAGGCATTCCGTTCAACTTCATGGCAGGAATTTTTGGATCATACTTTGCAAAACATCAGCGTCCGTGCTTTTGTGTGCGGAGAGGATTTTACGTTCGGAAAAGACGCGGCGGGCGATGTTCAAAAGTTGCGTGAATATTCTGATTTAAACAATATTGAAGTTTTTGTTGAAAAACTTATAGGATTTGACGGCGAGAAAGCGGCGGCTACGAAGGCGAAGCGATATTTGGACGAAGGCGAAATGGAGAAGCTTTGCGCGTTGCTGGGCGAAAGGTATTTCATATGCGGACAAGTTTCGACGGAAGGACGGCATGTGGGAAGGCGGATCGGGTTTCCGACTGCGAATCTGCATATCAACGGGGAAAAGTACCCGTTGAAGCGAGGTGTCTATGCTGTGCGGGCAAGGCTGGACGGAAAGGAATATCGCGGGATAGCGAACTATGGGGCGAGGCCGACGTTCGGGGACGAGCGGGTGGTTTTAGAAATTTATTTTGACGGATATCGCGGAGATCTGTACGGAAAAGAGCTGAAGGTTGAATTTGATTTTTTCCTGCGGGACATCCGAAAATTTGACAATGCGGAAGAACTTTCCGCGCAATTAAACAGAGATTTGGAGAGGATACGATGATACAATTCGGGCCGAGCGGCAACAGTGAATCGTTTTATGCGCAGGGATATTCGCATACGGAAGAATCTGCGAAATTTGTCAAAGACATGGGGTTGGATTGCTTTGAATACTCGTTCGGACGCGGAGTGCGGATGACGGATGCGAAAGCCGTTTCGATCGGGAAGGCGTTCAAAGAGCAGGGAATAGAGATCAGCGTGCATGCGCCGTACTATATCAATTTTGCAAATCCTGAAGCGGAGAATGCGGAAAAATCTTACAATTATGTTCTGGAAAGCGGCAGAGTTTTAAAGCTGATGGGCGGAAAGCGTTGTGTTTTTCACAGTGCTACGCAAGGAAAAATGGAGCGGGAGGCGGCGGTTTCTCTGACGGAGGAGAGGCTGAAAGTTTTGCGGGACAGGATTTATGAAGCGGAGCTGAATGATCTGTATTTTTGTCCGGAGACGATGGGTAAAATCGCGCAGATCGGGACGTTGGAAGAGATCGTGCGGTTTTGCAGGATCGATCCCGTATATTTGCCGGCGGTGGATTTCGGCCATTTGAATGCGCGCGAGCAGGGCAGTCTGAAGACGGTTGAAGATTATAAAAGCCGACTGCAATACATGATTTCGGAACTGGGGTATGAGCGAGTAAAGCATTTTCACGTTCATTTTTCCAAGATACAGTATTCGGAGAAAGGGGAAGTACGGCATCTTACGCTGGATGATATGATCTACGGGCCGGAGTTTGCGCCTTTGGCGGTTGCGCTCAAGGAGCTGAAGTTGGAGCCGTATATTGTCAGCGAATCGGCGGGTACGCAAGCGGAAGACGCTTTGGCGATGAAGCGGATGTACGAGAGCGTTTGATGTCGGGAAGGCTGAGAAATATTCGTTAAAAATATATCGGGAAAAATTGACTTATAGCAGAAAATTTGGTACAATATTTCTATGGACAAGACGAAAAAATTATTTCGCGGTATAAAAGCGGAGGGAATGCTGACGGGTGCGGCGGATTTGAGGGCGTACCTGACGGGATTTGAAAGCAGCTTCGGGTTTGTCTATACTGACGCGCAGGAAAGTGTGTTTTTCACAGATCCGCGGTATGCGGAAGGCGCGAAAGAGGCGCTGAAACATGAATTTATCGGCGTGATGATAGCCAAAAACGAGGATACCGTACTCGATTATATAAAGAGCAAAAAAGTTAAAAAGCTGGCGGTGCCGCTGGAGCGGCTTACCCAGCCGGAATATGAGAAATTGCGCCGTAAGTTTAAACTTACGGACAGTACTTCTGCATTTACGGCGGCGATGTCTGTCAAAGATGAAGAGGAACTGGGAAAAATATCGCAGGCGTGCGAGATAGCTGAGCGTGCATACGGAATGCTTTTGGGAGAATTAAAGGAGGGCATGACGGAAAACGAAACGGCGGGTTATCTCGAATATCTGATGCGCAAATGCGGGGCGCGCGACCGTTCGTTTGAGACGATCGTTGCATTCGGTAAAAACTCATCGGTACCGCACCATGCTTCGGACGAAACGAAGTTGAAAAGCGGTATGCCTGTTTTGATCGATTTCGGTTGCAAAGTGGGCGGATATTGTTCGGACATGACGCGTACGTTTTGGTTTGGCGGAAAGCCGGACGAAGAGTTTGCGGAAGTGTATGCGTGTGTGCAGAAAGCGCATGAACTGGCAAAGGAACAGATCCGTGCGGGCATGAAAGGTAAGGAAGCGGATGCGATTGCGCGAGGATATCTGCAGAGCAAGGAACTGGATAAATTCTTTACGCATTCATTGGGTCACGGGATCGGGATCAATATTCATGAATATCCCGCGCTGAGCCCGAACGGAGAAGGGGTTCTGACGGACGGGATGGTATTTTCGATCGAGCCGGGTGTCTATTTTGAAGGTAAATTCGGGATCAGGATCGAGGATAGCGTGAGAATGGAAAACGGAAAAGTCGTCAGCTTTATGAAAACGGATAAAAAGCTGTTGGTTTTGTGAGCTGACGGGAAAAATAGGGCGGAGGGGGCTCCGCGTGAATGTATTAAATATTTAAGGAGATAGATTATGGTACAAGCAGGAGATGTCAGAAAGGGTGTAACGATCGAGTATAACGGCAACGTATATGTCGTAGTGGATTTCCAGCACGTAAAACCTGGCAAGGGTGCGGCTTTTGTGAGAACGCGCTTGAAGAACGTTGTAACGGGGGCGGTGCTGGAGCAGACGTTCAACCCTTCCGAGAAACTGGAAAACGCGCATATTGAGACGAAAAAGATGACGTATTCCTACAATGACGGAGATTTGTATTATTTCATGGACGAGGAATTCAATCTTACGCCGCTCAATCATGATCAGGTAGAAGATGCGCTGCGTTTTATCAAGGAAAACGATCCTGTTACGGTACGTTTTTATAAAGGTTCCGCATTCTCGGTGGAGTGCGAGAATTTTGTTGAGTTGAAGATTGTTTCGGCTGAACCGGGTGTGCGCGGCAATACGGCTACGAACGCGACGAAGAAAGCGGTTTTGGAAACAGGAGCTGAAATTCAGGTTCCTATGTTTGTGGAAGAAGGCGAAACGATCCGTGTCGATACGCGTACGGGCGAATACATGGAACGTGTAAAATAATCGGGAAAAATAATCAGATACGAGCCGCATGAAAATGCGGCTCGTTGGTTTTCAGGAGCGGACGATGCGAGCGGTAATACAGAGGGTGCGGGAAACGACATTAAAGGTTGAAGGAAAACTGATAGCTAAAATTTCATCCGGATTGGCAGTGTATCTGGGTGTTGCGCCGTCGGATATGGAATCGGATGCAGTGGCAATGGCAAAGAAGATAGCGGCGCTGCGTATATTTGAGGATGCGCAAGGCAAGATGAATCTTTCGATCCGCGACGCGGGCGGAGAGGTGCTTTTGATTTCCCAATTCACTCTGTACGGCGATTGTACGCACGGCAATCGTCCGAGCTTTATCGGGGCAGCCCGCCCGGAGCACGCGAAGCCTTTGTATGAAAAAGTTGCGAAGCTTTTGCGAGCGGAAGGGCTGGCGGTGCAGACGGGTATTTTTGGTGCTGATATGAAGATCGAGCAGTACAATGACGGCCCGGTTACGATTTTATACGAATGCTGAGGTTTTTATGAAGTTTCAATATTTGGGGACGGCGGCGGCAGAAGGTTTTCCTGCAACATTCTGTAATTGTGAAAGTTGCAGGGCTGCGCGAAAAAATCTCTCAGTAGAATGGCGTACGCGTTCACAGGCGATCATTGATGATGTGCTTCTGATCGATTTTCCATGCGAGAGCAGTGTACACATGATGCGTTACGGCATCGATCTTTCTGCGGTGCGGAGTTTATTGGTAACGCATTCGCACGGCGATCATTTTTATGCGCAGGAACTTGTGAACCGCGGTTATAAATTTGCGAGTGGGATCGTGAGCGACCGTCTGGAAATTTACGCGGACAGTGAGGTTTTGGACGTTTATCGGGAAAGCACGCGGCGTGAAATGCGGGATTCAGTGCGCGAGAAAATCGGACTGCATGAAGTGTTGCCGTTTCAGAAATTTACGGCAGACGGCTACGAAATTTTTTCTTTGCCTGCCGTTCATATGACTGCGGAAAAGGCTTTGCTGTACGGCATTCGGAGGGATAAGACAGTTTTGTATCTGAATGATACGGGTGTTTTACAGGAAGAGAGTTATATTTTTTTGGCGGAGCAGGGCATATGTGCTGATTTTGTCAGCATGGATTGTACATTTGCCGATACTTCGGGACCACATTCTTTCAGACATATGGGATTTGCCGAAAATTGCAAGGTGCGTGAAAAATTGATTGAATACGGGCTGGCAAAAGCCGATACGAAGTACTGTGTCACGCATTTTTCTCATAATTCGGCGCCCTTTCGTGAAAGAATGGAGCAGAAAGCTAAAGAATACGGTTTTTTGAGCGCACACGACGGTTTGGTGTTGGATGTCTGACCGTGCAGTATTGCGCTTCGGATGACGGTAATGTACGCGGAAGAAGTCTGTGGCGGTCGTATGATTGATTCTGGAAACTGATTTTGTTTTTTATTCATAAAATTCAGCATTTTGTATTGCAGGCCCAATTAACGCATTGGGGCTGCTTTTCAATATTTAACGCTGGGGACTGCTTTTGATTTTAAATGCAAACGGAACAGAAAAAAGCCGCGGTGAACCGCGGCTTTTGCTGATATTATCAAATTATATATACGGCATGCTCATTGTATATAAAAGTGACTATGTCATATAGCAGGGCTTAAGTATTGCAGAAGTGCGGTAAGTGAATCATATATAAGACAGCACGACAGCCTTTGGGGTATATCCAAAGGCTGTCGTTTGAAGAATTATTGTTTGTTGCTGTTTACGCGATAGAGAAGAGCAAACAGCGGAAGATTGAAAGCATAGATGATCGGGAAGATCGCATATTTCAAAATCTGAATACCAGTGGAGAGGTCTGCCGATCCGAAATAGATCACAAGATAAGCGATCAGCACGATAATAAGAACGATATTGATAAAGATTACCAAACTTGCGGAAAGGTAAGATTTGGATTGCGTTTTGCGGCTGTTCTTTCCGTATCCGTTCAGGAAAAGGAAGAGGAATACGCCCAACATAACAAAAGCAAGAACATAGGGGATCACGATGTAAGCGGCTCCGGAATTCAGCACGTTATGCAGACAGTGGTTGATGATGCATTCAGCCAAAGCAACGATAAAGACATAGATAGCTGTGAGCAAAAGCGCGCGTCCCTTATCGAATGTATTTCCGACGGCTTTTGCCATAGTGCGGTTTCTGGAACCGTTTGTGGTCGTGATGCGAAGTCCTTCGTTTTGGGCTTTTTCTTCCACATCATAAAATTCGATATTGCTGGCAGTATTTCCTGCATGGGCAGCGACAGAGGTGTCGTTCTGAGTCGGTTTCGGCTGTTCTGCATAAACAGGTTGCGCTGCATATGTTTGCGGCGCGGGCGCTTCCGGTTGGGGAGCTTCCTGTGTCTGTGTGACAGATTCGGGTTGATCCTGAGGATAATCGGCCGCGGCGTATTCGTCGTCTTCTTGCTGTTTATGAGTATTGTCGTATAATTTGTTTAACAGTTTTTTGTAATTTCTTTCGGCGGGCGACTTATTAGAGTATAACAATTCGGAAGAAATCGCCCGATTTTCGCTGTACGGATCGCCGTAATTTTGTTGTGCATACGGATCTCCGTACTGTCTCTGCATATACGGGTCGGCATATTGCCCCTGTGCATAAGGATCTGTGTAAGCGTCCTGTGGCGGATAGTTTTGCGCCTCATAAGGGTCGTTGGCAAGATCCTGGACGGGTTCTTCCTGCTTGGGTTCCTGCGCTTTTTCGCGGGCTACCTGTGCGTAATAATAGGAAGTCGCATCCGTTTCTTCGCCGATGAGAGCTTTATAATTTTCATGGATCCGGTTTTTCTCGTCATCTGTCAAAGGCTGAGGTTCGGGCGACTTTTGGGTCTCGTCTTCCCGATCATCCGGTGCAACTGTCTGAGAAATGCCGGAAGAATAATTGGCGGATTGCGCCGCGTTCTGCATAGACGTATGATCTTCCGTTACCGCAGTATTCTGCGTATAGGAAGAAAAGTTTTGTTCCTGCGTCTGATTTATGAATGATTGCTCATATGTATCGGTTTGAGCCGACTGTTCCTGTGTGGTTTGTACTTGCGAAGAATAAGCAGTGCTGTCGGTAGAATGATTGTCGGTAATTTCCGTATCCTTTGCGGCTAAATCGCTTACATTCTCTTCTTGTGCAGAGAAATTGTCCGCATCTTCGAAAGGTTCGTTTACGGAATCGGACAGTTCCTCGGTGTCTTCATCTTTGCCGATTTCTCTGAAATTATGGCTGTCAGGCAATTCAATTTCGTCGTTCTCGTCTGAATAAGAGATGGGAACGCGCGATGTGGATTTTTTCAGGATATTAAAATCGACGGACGAGGCAGGGGGAGGATTGGAGAAATCATAGTCGCGTTCGGAAATTAGGCTGTCAATGACCGTGCGCGAATATTCCCATTCGGCTCTGTTCTGCTCGACAACGGCTTTGCCTTTGTCGGTGATCTGGAAATATTTTCTTCTGCCGCCATTGCTTGCGCCGCCCCAATAGGATGTAACGTAGTCCTGGCTTTCCAGGCGTTTCAAGGCGCTGTATAGAGTAGGCTGTTTCAGAGAATACTGCCCTTTGCTTTTCTCCTCGATTTCATTGATGATCTCGTATCCGTACTTATCTCCGTCATACAGTGTTCGGAGAATGATAGTATTGATGTGTCCCCGTATCAGATCACTGCTGATAGAGGAGGCGTTATCAGCGGATTCTTTTTCTTTATCATTGGTATTATCTGTATTCATGGATATACCTCCTATCGACAATATTATACAAGATTTGTGCGGATTTGTCAATATTTTCACTTTATTAAATAATCAGATTCTGTATTTGCATAGTATTATGTCAGACAGAATACGTAGATAAAATAAAAAGGAATCCCTCGGATTGGGAAGAAAAAATTATTTTGAAAGGATAGACAAAAAAACGGAATTGTTGTAAAATAAGTGCATACAGGAGATTGCAGGCGAGGGAGAGATATCGCAGACCTTATTTGTGCGATTCGTCTCAAAAACGGCAAGAATGCGGTCGACGAGGTTAAAGGATAAGAAGGTATACGGTTTATGAAGGCAGGAAACAAGGAAGAGCGTTCTTTTAC
>CATYEP010000008.1 GCA_958405585.1 uncultured Eubacteriales bacterium | reverse complement strand
CTTTCGGCCCGTCTAAAAAAATCAGCCCGAATTCTCCTTCCAGCGACGGCAATACGTCGGCCGCATCACCGAGGATCGCATTGACCCGATCTTCCACGCCGAACAACGCAAAATTCTCCTTCGCCTTGCAGTATCTATCTTCGTCCAGCTCGATCGTCGTCAAACGCGCATTTTTACATTCGCAAAGAAGCGCGACGGAGGTTAGTCCCTCCGCCGTTCCGATCTCCAGAATGCGTTCGGGGCGGCTCAGCCTCGCAATCGTCAAAAGAAGTTGCAATGTGTCGTCTTCTGTAGAAGGATCGCGGCCTTCCTTTGCCCTCTCTCGCATTCGCAAAAGCCGTGCATCCAGCTTCGGACGCATCAGCGATTTTATAAAATCCATAGTTCCCCGTCCATTTGCCGGAATGTTCCCGAAAACCGCGCTCTAAATGCGCACGATGTTCGCCATTACGACAGGGTTCTGTTTCGTCTTTTTGTAAATAAAATTCTTCACCGCTTTTTTGATCGCTGCCGCAAATTCCGTGTTGTCCACATCCCCCAGTATATCCGTCTGGCTCGCGCAGCTGACTACAATCTTGCGGATCTCCGCCGCATAATCGGCATTCTCCGGCATCACAAACCCGCGATTGACCACGATCGGATCACTCAGAAGATCACCGCTTCGCTCGGATACGCATGCCGTTATCACAAAAATGCCGTCTTCGGAAAGATGTTTACGGTCTTTCATGACAATGCTGTTCTCTTTATCTTCCAACGACCCGCCGTCAACAAGGCGCGAGCCGCTCGAAATACTTTCGCCGAACTGCATATTGTCCCTTGTCAGTTCCACGCAATTCCCGATGTCCGCGATCAGAATATTGTTTTCACTCATTCCCAATTCCATCGCCAACTGTGCATGGCGCTTTAAATGCCTGTACTCCCCGTGAACCGGAATAAAGAACTGCGGTTTGAGCAGGCTGTGCAGGATCTTCAGCTCTTCCTGGCAGGCATGCCCCGATACATGAATCTTTTCCAACGACTCGTAAACAACGTTTGCCCCTTTCCGGTAAAGATTGTTGATGACTTTGTAAATCATCTTTTCATTGCCGGGGATCGGGCTTGCCGATATGATGATCGTATCGTTCGGTCCCACCGTAACTTTGTTGAAATCGCCGCTCGCCATACGTGTCAATGCGCTCATCGGCTCGCCCTGGCTGCCAGTTGAAACGATCACGATTTCGCGGTCAAAGAAATTTTTGATCTTTTCAACATCGATCAGCACTCCTTCCGGAATGGTGAGTTCGCCGATCTTTGTCGCCGCATCCACTACGTTGAGCATACTCCTGCCGGACAACGCAACTTTGCGGCGGTACTTTGCCGCAAGATCTACGATCTGCTGCAATCTGTGGACATTGGAAGCAAACGTCGCCACGATGATCCTGCGATTTGCGTGCTCCGAAAACAGGTGATCCAGCGTTGTTCCGACAACCGTTTCGCTCATCGTATACCCCGGACGCTCCACATTCGTAGATTCGCACAACAGAAGTTTGACCCCCTCCTGCCCGATTTCCGCCATACGAGTCAGGTCGATGGGTTTGCCCGCAACGGGCGTCAGATCGATCTTGAAATCGCCGCTGTGGAAAATCCTGCCCTGCGGCGTATCGATACTCAATGCCACCGCTCCCGCGATCGAATGATTGACATTGATGAATTCCACATTGAAACAACCCAATTTGACTTTATCGCCCGGCTTAACACACAAAAGCTGTGCGCGGTTGATCCGCTGTTCCCGCAGCTTGTTGTCCGCCAGCGCCAGCGTCAGCTTGGTTCCGTAAACAGGGCAGTTGATCTCTTTCAATAAATATGCAATACCGCCCACATGGTCTTCATGTCCGTGTGTGATCAGAAGCCCGCGCACCTTCTGCTTGTTCTGCACCAGATAACTGATATCAGGAATGACAAGATCGATACCCGGCAATTCCTCATCCGGGAACGTAAGTCCTGCGTCAATAATAATGATATCGTTGCCGCATTCGATCGCCGTCATGTTCTTCCCGATCTCACCGATCCCGCCCAAAAACAGGATCTTGACCGGGTTTTTCACCTTGCCCCGCTTTACGGACCGTTTCATCTTCTCTGCTCTTTCCGTTTTCTCCGCCGTGCGTTCCTGTGCGTTTTTAACTGCCGCCTTTACCTGCTGCGGCCTGCCCGCCTTTGCCTGCGCATTGCGCGTGTCCGTACGCTGCGCATTTGCATTGTCCGTATAGTACGTCTTTCGCGCGGCTGTATCCTTCGCATTGCCTAAAAACTGCGGAAATTCCGCATGCGGCTTCTTCGCGCGCGTACCCTTGTCCTGTGTGAGTTCACGGTCATTTTTTTGTCTCAAAATATACTCCTTTTTCCGCCGGTTACCACACAACAAAGGGCTGAACCCAAATCCAGCCCTTTTTCTTTTGTGATTTTTTTCTGATAAAATCCGGCCTTACAATTTGTTACTCTATCTTTCCTTTGCTCTTTGGCAAAGTTCATTTCACCATGCTGTTTGCGATTTTCTGCGCCAATTCGTCCACCACTTGCTTGGACAAAGATTCGCTCTCTTCTCCCAAACTGATCTTACGGTGTACGATACGCAGCGGCTGATCCGCCTTCTCCAGCTTATTGTCTTTCGCGGATACTGCCGGCCGAAGCTGACGAGGTTTCTTCACTGCCGCCGCCTGTTTGTTTTTCGAAAGCTCTTCCAGCTTAGTCTGCAGTTGTGCGTCTTCTTTTTGATCCTGCACGGCAGAAACCTGTGCCGAAGGCGCCGTCTGAAGATTTGAAATTGCGTCCAAAATCGCCTGCGTATCCACCGACGGAGCCGTTGCCGCAGGTTCTTTTTCCTCATATACCGCGGGAGAAAGATCGATAAAATAGGACAAATTGAAAGACATCAGTTCTTTCTTCAGTTCCGTCAGATTGTCGATCTTACCTTTGTCCGCTTCCCCGTCTCCGATATCCTGGCGGATCTCAAGCATCTCCGTAAACGTATCGCGATCCAGCGACTCCTGATCGGTATCGCTGAAAACTGCTTTCTTTGCGCGCAAAAGTGCCGCCGTCAGTTCGTCGTCCGGCAATGCAGACGCCTGTTCATACGCTTTCACCGCTTCCGCAAACGCCGCCAGTGCATCCGGTGAATAGGTAAGCGGAAGTTTATGCGCCGTTACCGCATCCGATACCGCCGCAATCGCACTCGAACCCCATACATTCACCCTTGACAGGCGTACGCGAAGGTCGGAAAGCATCGTCTCCCCGCGCAGAACATTGCCGCTGATAATGTAACGGTTTGCTATATCCTTGATCCCGTTCGCCGTAATCAGAAGATCGGGAATCATGTCATAAGAAAGTGTGCGCAGATACTCTGAAATCAAAGTGTCCAGTTTACGGAATTCGGGCATCTGCTTGACGCTGATCGCCCCGTCCAGTGCAGACTTGATCCCGTCAATTTTTTTCTCCAGCTCCTGCATGCTGCGCTCGCTCGCCCCCGCGACCGCCGCGCCTGCCGCAGCTCCTGCCATTCCTCCGGTCATGATCCCGACAATATGCTGCGCCAACGCTTCATAATCGATCCCGCTGACCATCTTCGAAGCCACACGCTCCGCCAGCTGATCGTAATCGACAGGCTGCAACGCATTCAGTTTCTCATCCAGAGCCGTCAGGCTCCCGCTCACCGCGCTGATATTTTCACCGAGAGGCTTTAACGTCTCCTCCAACGCCGAAACATCCGTTCCCTTGATCGCATCGATCTTCGCCGATAAATCATCGTAGATCGCCATATCCTGCTTGTAAGTGTATTTCATCTCCTGCAGAATATCGTCACGCATCTTTTCTATGTCCATCGAAAGTCCCGTATACATGCTTTCAATGGCAAGCGACGGATCTCCCTTTCGGAAGCTGACCACCGCCGTATCATCTTTTTTATAAGCAAGAGAATCTTCTTTCACCGCTGGTGCCGCCGCTTCCTTCGGTACCGGAGCCGCAACAGTGCGCTTCTCCTCTTCTTTCGCGATCTCCGCTAAAATACCCTCTTTCTGCTTTTCCAGTTCCCGTATAAAATCTTCTACCGTAGAACGCTTATATCCGCCGAATTCATCCGAAACCGCCTGCCCACGCTGTTTGCGCAATGCCGCGATCTCGTCCATCGATGCTAAAATCCCGCGCATTTCCGTAAGATATTTATCCGTCGCTTTCAGCCGCTCGACCGCAGAAAGCCCGTTCAGTTTTTGGCGAATCGTTTCAGACATAATGCCCCCTCGAAGATCTTATCTTCTCTTTTTGCCGCAAACGGCAGATTTGGTTATATTTATTTTACTATATTTCCCAAAAAAAGTAAATACTTTTCCCGTTATTTTTTCAACGCACACTCATTTTTTGTTCTCGCTGTATTTTTTTGAAAAAATTTTGTATCCGCCCCGTTTCCGACTTGCAAAGACTTGAAAAAAAATACGCTTTATTGTATAATATTTCATATATTATTTTATAGACGTTACGGCTCTTATTCAGCCAGACGTTTCAATCTGTAATAAATCTCGAAGGAGTAAAGGATATGAGAGTTTATAATTTTTCGGCAGGCCCTTCCATGCTTCCGCTGGAAGTACTGGAAGAAGCGCAAAAAGAGTTTCTCGATTTCGCCGGCACCGGCATGAGCGTTACCGAGATAAGTCACCGCGACAAGGCCTTTTCCGCCATTGTGGAAGAAGCCGAGGCCAATCTCCGCGAACTGATGAATATTCCGGATAATTATTGCGTCCTGTTCGTGCAGGGCGGCGCCAGCCAGCAATTCGCAGCCATTCCGCTCAACCTTATGAAAAGCGGGAAAGCCGATTACATCGTGACCGGAAATTTTGCGAAAAAAGCTTGGCAGGAAGGCAAGATTTACGGCGACGCGCGCCTGGTTGCATCTTCCGAAGACAAAACTTATACTTATATCCCCGATGTGGATAAAATTGCGTTCAACGACGATTCCGATTACGTACACATCACTTCCAACAACACGATTTTCGGTACACGTTATATCAAATTCCCGAAAACGAAAGCGCCTTTGGTGTGCGACATGAGCTCGGAGATCCTCTCCCGCGAAGTGGACGTCAATCAGTTCGGCGTGATTTATGCAGGCGCACAGAAAAACCTCGCGCCCGCAGGCGTGACCATCGTCATCGCACGCAAAGACCTGATCGAAAATCCGCTTCCCATCTGCCCCACCATGCTCAAATGGAAAACCCAGGCAGACAACGACTCGCTTTATAACACCCCGCCCTGCTTCTCGATCTATATGGCAAACCTCGTCCTTCGCCACCTTAAAAAAATGGGCGGCGTCAAAGAGATCAATAAAGTCAACGAATACAAAGCAGGTCTTTTGTACGATTTCATCGACAATTCCTCTTTCTATACAAACAGCGTGGTCAAGGAGTTCCGCTCCATCATGAACGTTCCTTTCGTGACCCCCTCTAAAGAAATGGATGAGAAATTCGTAAAAGAAGCAAAAGCAGAAGGATTGGTCACCCTCAAGGGCCATCGCCTGGTCGGCGGTATGCGCGCATCCATCTACAACGCTATGCCTGTCGAAGGCGTTCAAAAGCTCATCGAATTCATGAAAAAATTCGAAAAGGAAAACGCATAAGGAGTTTATCATGGCTAAAATTTTAAAACTCAACGAAATCAGCGAAGTCGCCGCCAAGGAATTTCCCGCAGATTATACTTTTTCTGCGGACGTCAAAAATCCTGACGGGATCATGCTCCGCAGCTTCAATATGCACGAATACCCCCTCAACGACGAACTTCTCGCCGTTGCCCGCGCAGGTGCCGGTACAAATAACATCCCCATCCCTGCCTGCACCGAAAAAGGTATCGTCGTCTTTAATACGCCCGGCGCAAACGCAAACGCTGTCAAAGAGCTTGTCATCTGCGAGCTTTTCCTCGGAGGCAGAAAGATCACCGACGCCATCGATTGGGTCAAGTCACTCAAAGGAACCGAAGGTATTTCCAAAGCCGTTGAAAAAGGCAAATCCAAATTTGTCGGACACGAGATCCTCGGCAAAACTCTCGGCGTGGTCGGTCTGGGCGCCATCGGCGTACTCGTTGCCAACACAGCCGCAAACCTCGGTATGAAAGTGCTTGGCTACGATCCTTACCTCTCCGTACAGGGAGCCCTGCATCTGGATAACCGCGTCAAGACCGCCGATCTGGATACAGTGCTCAAACAGTCCGACTTCATTACCGTTCATGTACCGCTCACGCCCTCCACGGACAAAATGTTTAACGCGGACGCTTTTGCAAAAATGAAAGACGGCAGTGTTCTTATCAACAATTCCCGCGGCGAACTCACCGACGAAGATGCCGTACTCGCTGCAGTAGAAAGCGGAAAACTGGAACGCTATATCACCGATTTCCCGTCCGACAAACTCATCGGAGTCAAAAATATCATCTGCGTACCGCACCTGGGCGCTTCTACCCCCGAAGCGGAAGATAACTGCGCGGCAATGGCAGCCCAAGAACTCGTCGATTACATCGAAAACGGAAATATTACCCACAGCGTTAATTTCCCTGACGTAAGTGCACCCCGCACTTCCGTCAGCAGACTTGCGATCATGCACGGAAACGTGGAAGGCGCTATCTCCGCTATTACTTCCATTATTTCCGGAAACAATATCAACATCGCAAACATCATCGATAAATCCAAGGGCGAAAAAGCATATATGCTTCTCGATCTCGATACGAAACCCTCCGACAAGATCATCGATGAAATCAAAAAACTCGACAGCGTGATCCGCGTCCGTATTTTTGACTAAAATAAGTTTTTTATGCATACTCTGCTTGGCGGCGGGAACTCCCGCCGCCAAGTCTTTTTTATTCACAATTTTTTCCGTTGTACAGCACGCTTCTCCATACTTTATTCATGATTTCGCAACAGCAAATTCCGCTATCCGAAAAAAAGTAATCACCAGCCGAACAGCTTGAAAAGATATTTTTATCGGGCAGGCTTTTTTTATTCAACCACACAAATTCCAATGCGCCTCGGCACGCAAAATATTTGCATGCCGAGGCGCATATTCTAATCTTTCTGTCAAAACAGCAAAGCGCAAACTTTATTGTAACTTGCCCGTCATATGTCAGGGCGCGCAGGCAAATTTTTTTCGATGATTGTTTTTCTAGTCATTTATAAATATGCACGAACAGGTCACATTGTCATGCATCCGACTGATTCAGACAAACATAAAAAATTAAAGCGTCAATCAAACCGATGGTTTGTACATACCCTAAATGGGTACACTACCAGCCAAACCGTTAACGGGTATTTCTTTTACTATAGCGTCATAGTACACCGCAAACCTGTAAAACAGGTTGCTTGTTTTATAACTGAACTGTGTTAACATTAATAATAAGGTAACTTTTATAATGATTTAAATTTGCTAAAGCAATTTTTTATCTTCGCCCGGTTACCGTTTTTTAAGTTAAAGCGCCATCAAAATTTATGCCGCGGTTTGCAAATTTATTTGCGAACCGCGGCTTCTGCTTTTCTTTCGAAACAAGACAGACCAACAAAGAAAGGCGCCGTTTGCGGCGCCTTTCTTTGTTGGTTCACGGCCGAAGGTCAGACATTCTTCGGCTGTTCTTCTTCGTTTATAAGTACATTGAATTGGTTGATCCAGACAGTTTTTTCGTCGATAAAGGAATAGACCGCACCGCAGTCTTCGCATTTGTAAAAATAACCTTTATCGTCCAACATATTGCTGCCGCAGATTAGGCACAGCCTGCTGTAAATGGATTTATCCGCTTCAAACGTGAATACCGTGCAACGCACGATCGATTCCAAATCTTTCAGAGAATTTTTATTGCCCGGCACCACACAAGCGGCGCGGTCGCTGTAATCTGTCTTATGCATGCTCACGACGAACTGATTGTTTTTCGAATACGGCTCGGAAATATCCGTATGCAGTTCAATGACCGTCGTTTGCTGCGAGCGCATTTTCGCGCACTGCACCAAAACGGTGATCTTGTCAGTATCGGCATTGATCACTACATTGAACAGATCGTTTGCCAAACGGAAATCCTGCAATCGGAAGTCCTTTTCGATCTGCGAAAACTGCACATCCTTTATAATTTTAAAGCCCTGACGCACATAGCAATCGATCATCGCCAGCGACACGAATGCGCAATACACCGATTTCTGCTGTTCCTGCGTTAAAAGCGACAACCCTGCATAGAATTCATCCAGAAAACGCCACAGCTTGAAACAGCCGTGATAATTTGCGTTGTGTATGAAAAGATTCGTCGCCTCCGGCCGTCCCGAAAACCTGGGACAATTCGACATGATCTTATAAAACGAACTGTTGCGCAGCTGCGTAAGCTTTCCGCGCAGATAAAAAAGCTTTTTATAATCGGTGAACGAACGCGGATCGCTGTTTTTGTAAAGATCGCTGTCGATCAGCTTTACAAGGTCAAGCTTGTTCAGCGACGAGCTCTGAAAGTACGCCTCATACATATTTTTGACGCCGTCTTTCGCATACTCCATCGGCAGATTCAGAAAACGGATCACCTTATCGATCAGTGAACGCACAACTCTGTTTTCATAAGTATTGTATTCGTCCTCGTTCGTTTTGGCATAAACATATTCGGGAACGATTTTTTTGCCCTTTTTCTTCCAAAGTTTAGGGTCTTTTACCGTCATCTGAATGCCTTGCGGCGTCAGATTGCTCGCAAGTTCCGTGCGAACTTGCGTGTATTCGCTCTTTAATATAATGTACGGGGCGCGCACGACTTCGATCAGCTGCGGCAGACAGCTCTCGATCCGATCGACCAACACCGCCGTATCCAGCTTGTCCGACGTGGGAATATAAAATGAAAATTCACCCTTTTTCTCCGCTTGAAGGAGCTGCGCAACCGTGCGCAGCTCCCCCGCAGAAAATTGCTTGTTGAATTTTTCCAGTGAAGCAACAGACATCAGAACAACTTCCTCTTCAATCTCGCAATCGTTTCAAGCGTGGAAGAAAAATCCGTCTTGTTAAACTGCTGTAAGATCAGTTTTTCCAGCTTGACAAGGTTCCCTTTGATACTGTCGTCAAATCTGCCGTCCAGTTTCCGCAGGATCTTGCGCGCAAACATCAGATCCAGAGCCTTCGCCGCCGTACCGCCGCACGCTACGTACACCGGCACAAACTTGATGATCTGGTTTAAAATACGGTTACCGAAATTGACGTCAAACGCATCCAGGACAAATTGCGTCAGCACCGAGAAACGCTCCATATCCGCTCTCGTCAGCGCATAGGACGGCGTCATCTGCGCATCCTCAAACAGCGCGCGCAGTCTGTTCGCCCCCAGATGGATCGGCGCGATGTTGCGCGTCGACACCGTGGATTCATTGCGCTGCGAAAAATCTATGATCACCGCACGGTCATACACTTTATCCGTTACCGTAAACGTGGAATCATCCTTATTCGACGTTCCTACAAACCATACGTTCTGCGGGATCACCACCGAACATCCGTCCAGTTTCAGGGGCAGGATACCTCCCGTCGAAACAGGCATAAGCTCGATTTTCCACTGGCTTTCATCCAATTCGAGAACAGAAAGAAAATCCGCAAAATAATATTCGATCCTCGACAGGTTCATTTCGTCCAATACCATCAGATTGATCTCATCCGTCTGGTAATTCGCCTGATACAGCGCACGCAAAAACGGCGTTTCCTTGAACTTTCCGACAAAATCATTGTAATAGCCGAGAATATCGCTGCGATCCTTCCACGATGCCTGCACCGACGTAAAGCACACGTTCGTGCCTGCGTATTCCGCAAAATATTTCGGAAGTGACGTTTTACCTGTTCCCGAAAGCCCTTCCAGAATCATAAAATGCGAACAGGCAAGCCCGCTGACGAACGCGCGCAGCGTTTCCATCGTGTAAAACATCCCTTTGCTTTCCAGATACATATTGAACCCGTCGCAAAGTTGTCTCAGCGTCACATTCACGGAAGCCTGCGGATGGTACGGGTATTTCAGATACTCCTTATCCATCTCCGTCAGATCGGGGAAAATGATACCGGGTGCCTATTTCTTTTCCTTCTTCTCTTTCTTTTCTTCTTCTTTATCCAATTCTTTGCGCAGTTCTTTCGCGCGGTTGCGCTGTGAAAATTTTAACTTCGGAGTGGTTTCCTTGCGCGTTGCCACCACATACGCATAATTGAGCAGGTAACAAAAACCTACACACAGTACAAAAATTGCAAACGCTACGATGAAATTTACAAAATCCAGCGCAAAAAACGCAACTCTTTGGTGCAATGCCGCATACATTACGATCGTCGCAAACAGCATTGCTATCGTCGGGATAAACGTAAATATCCACAGCCTTGCGTCCATATCGTAATACTCGCCCGATTCATCCGAACGCGCATTCAGTACAAAAATGATCACTGCCCATTGCACGATCGCAATCGCAGACAGAATCGCAAGCAGATACCACGATTCCGCTTTGATCGAGTACACTTTGAAAACGCTCAGCAAAATCAGAACGAAAAAGGAAACAGCAAGAAAGATCAGTAGTTTCAAACCATTTTCGCACGTCATTTTCGTAATCTTTTTCATAATCAGACTCCTTCATACATCTCTTTTCAATCTATCAAACGCACCCGCCGATCGGCGGAAATGCGGTTTAATCATCAAACAGACTCATCAGCTCCGTAATATCCGTGATCCCCTTTAAAACAAGTTTTTTACAACTGTCCCAAAGATTGACCATTCCGCCTTCTTCCGCCAATGCCCGCAGCTCTTCCAACGGAGCCCCGCTCGTCACGGCCGCTTTGATCTTATCGCTCATATACATGATCTCATGTACCGCGATGCGTCCCTTGTATCCCGTATTGTTGCAGAACTGACAGCCTTGCGGACGGAAAATACTCGCCGGCTCGTCCAGGCCCAAGATCTTCATTTCCGATTCCGTCGTTCTGCCGCGCTTTTTGCAGGCGGGACACAATCTCTTTACCAGTCGCTGAGCGATCACTCCGACCACGGCGTCCGCCACGAGATAATCGGTCACTTTCATGTCCTCAAGACGGATGATCGCGCCAGGCGCGTCGTTGGTATGCAGCGTCGAAAACACCAGATGCCCCGTGATCGCGGCGCGCACAGCGATCTCCGCCGTGTCTTCGTCACGGATCTCGCCGACCATGATGATGTCCGGATCCTGACGCAGAATACTGCGCAGTGCGCTCGCAAACGTCAGGTTCGCTTTCGTGTTCACCTGCACCTGGTTGATCCCGTGCATCGTGTATTCCACAGGATCTTCAACCGTGATTACGTTCACCGTCGGACGGTTGATCTCTTTCAAGAACGAGTACAGCGTCGTCGACTTACCGCATCCCGTAGGCCCCGTCAACAACACGATCCCGTATGAATGCGCCAGTATTTTATCGATAACGGCATTCTCTTCCGCCGTAAAGCCCAGATCGCTGCGCGAAAAATTGAATGCGCTCTTGTCCAGAACACGGATAACAAACTTTTCACCATAGACGGTCGGCAATGTGGATACACGGAAATCGTAATCGGTATCGTTGATCGTCATGCTGATACGCCCGTCCTGCGGCAAACGCCTTTCCGCAATCGAAATTCCCGAAAGGATCTTCAACCGCGCACAGATTGCAGGATAACTCTCGATGGGAAACTCCGCACGGATCTGAAGATCTCCGTCGATACGGTAACGCACTTTGACCGTCTTTTCAAACGGTTCGATATGTATATCGCTCGCACGGAACGGCACCGCTTCCTTGATGATCGAATCCACCAACCGCACGGACGGATTGTTGATCACGTCTTCGTCTTTGTCGATGATCCCCATCGGCAGACCTTTCGCCGAATCCACCAGTTCCTTGTCTTTCGCCCGCTGCAGATCTTCCAGCGCCGTCGCCGTCGACTGCACCGCCACGATCGAATCGATAAAAACATCGATCTGCACCGCCGGCACCAGTATAAAATCCATCGGCCCCACATAGATCTGACTCAGCATCGACATCGCCGAAAAATCCAAAGGCCGCGCAATCGCCACCAGCATTTTCCCGCTCTTATCTTTCATCACCGGAACAAATTTGTGCTTCCGCAGAAATGCAAAGGTCACATTCTCCAGAAGAGACCTGTCAACCTCCAACATATCCATTTCACAATACGGGAGACAGAAAAACTCACCCAGCGCCGCCAGAGCCGTTACCTGTGTACAATAACCTTTCGCGATCATGTAATTTTCCACAGGCATATTCAAGCGCATACAATCCTGATAGATACCTTTCATCTGTTTGCGCTTGATGATCTTTTTATAGACGTAATATTGTAAGATTTCGTAATTCAGTTCCATATTTCTCCCCTGTCCGTCACAATGTATTCATCATCTGCAAGATAGGCGAATAAACCGTCATAAACAGAACGGCAACCGACGCACCGATCAGACACAAAACCACAGGCTGAATAATTCCCGTCAAAGCAGAGATCGAACGCTCAACCTGATTTTCAAAAAACGGAGCCGATCTGCCCAATACCGCTTCCAGTTCGCCCGTCCCCTCACCGACCGATACCATCTGCACCAACATCGTCGGAAACAGTTTATAGGTCTGCAGTGCCATCGTCAGAGTCATGCCTTGTCGCACGTCTTCCGTCGCGCGGTGAAACTGCGTCGCCACATAGGAATTGCCTAATACCCTGCACGTTTCGTCCATCGCGTCTACTATATCCATTCCGCTGGAAACCAGCAGCGAAAACGCGCGGCAAAACCGCGCCGATACGTTGTTCCGTACAATATTCCGCACGATCGGCATATGAAATTTGCATTTATCCCAATAATATCTGCCTTTCGGCGTCCGCAAAAAGACGATCCACAAAAACACAACCGCCAGCAAAACCAATACGATCGTCTGCCAATGTTCCTGAAAATAAATTCCGAAGTCATTCAAAGCTACCATCAGTCCCGGCAATTCCACATCCATCTGCGCCAACGCGTCCTTGAAAGACGGAATAATAAAGACAATGATAAGCACAATGACTGCCAACGCCATAAAGATCAGTACACAGGGATATGCGAGTGCAGAACGCATCTTTGCACGCATTTTGCCGTCCGCTTCAAAGTAGTCCGCAATCGACACCAGCACCGTATCGATCGAGCCGGATACTTCGCCGACGCGCACCATGCTCCGAAAAAACGGCGGAAAGGCGCGTTTGTGCTTTTCCATCGCTTCCGACAAGAGTTTCCCTGCCTTTACGTCCTCGTATACCATATCCAGCACCCGCCGCAGATATGCGGTGTACGGCTGCCTGCGCAGAACCGCCAGCGAATCTACGATGGACGTGCCCGACGTGATCATGATCGCAAACTGACGGCAAAACGTAGACAGTTCGTTGACCGAGATCTTTCCGGTCAGACTGAAAAAAGGATTCGGGGATTTATCGGAATCTACTTTCGCCGAAACAAGATACAAATTCTGCTTCGCAAGCTGCGCGCGCAGATCCTTTTCGTTTTCCGCCAAAAATGTACCCGTGAATTTTTTTCCGTATAAATTGATCGCACTATACTTATATTTTTTCACAAATGTTACCTCTCACGACAGGCTCTCACTTCCGAGAATCAAAAGTTATGATGCTTGTTGTAATGCCCCGCAAACAGACATCCGAACAGATCCAGATTTTCTTTGATCTCCGGAACAAACTTTTCCGACGCCGAAAAAGGTCTGAATTCGATCCCTTCGCTCTCTTTTTGCTCTGCGTTTGCCTGTTCCAACAGCGGGTACAACTCCGCCGGCATATTCACTACCACAAAATCCGGCTTGATCATATATTCTGTCAGTTCCGCCTGACGCGCGTACAGCAAAATCCATTTCATGATGATACGGAAATTTTCGTAACGGATCCCTTGTTCCGTTTCCGGTATCTCACGCATCATGAATTTCGGATAACGTTTGGGCATTTTACGGTAAACTTTGATCTTTTTCGGCTTGAAAACATTTCCTTCGCCGTTTTCTTCCGCATTTTCTTGCGCACCCGAAACGCCGTTCGTTTCCTGCGCAACCGCTTCCGCCGCGCCGTCCGCCAGACGCCCTTCGTCCACTTCCTCCACCGACAGTCCGCCTTCTTCGGAAATATCGTCGTCCTGCTCGTCCCTGTCTTCCTCGTTCAGACTGTCCGCAGAAACCTCCAGCCTGTCTTTTGCTTCTGCCGAAGCCGCAGCCGTTTCCGCCTGTACCGTCCCCGAATATTCTCCTGCCTGCGACTCATTATCCACCGCATAATCCGCAATCGTAGCGCCTTCGGGTATCACGGACAGATCGACGTCGACCGACTGCGTCAGCGCTTTTGCCCGCGCGATCTCTCGCGCGTTAATGACCGCGATCTCACCCATCTGGTGATCCGTTTGCATATATTCCGATTCCACTTTATCGCTCCGCAGCAATGCGGAACCGTGCGGGATCGTTGCGACTCCCTGCGTTTTGCCCTTGCCCGCTACAACGATCTCCGTGTAATCCGCGTGCATGTCCGCAAAGACAAAACTCTTTCCGCGAAGCCGCGGCGCAAAATTCAGTGCACAGTCCAACAGCGCATTGCCGCTGTACGTCGTCATCTTCGGGAATACTTTTACTTCCGTAAGAAGTTTGTATATCTTGTTGATCAGTTTTTTATCAAAATAGATCGCCCCGTAAATCGTGTACTGCTTATTCTGCAAAAGCACAAACTGGTTGATCTTCTTTCCGCGGTGACGTCCTTCGTAAAGATTGTTCATCTCCGTTTCAAGAGCCTGCTGCGATTTCGACTTTGCCATATTCGGAAGGTTGAACGTTTCAAACCCGACCGCCCTGTCCGGCAAAATCACAAACGCCGTTAAATTACGCAACGACGGCTTACGCTGAAAATATTCTTCCAGCAATTTCTGAGCCTCTTCAAAAAACTCATCCGAAAATATGCAGGTGCTGAAATGCAGATATTCCACTTCCGCCTTGTCCGTCGCCTTCTCCGCATTCATGATTCGGATGTTGCTGTTTTGCATATCAAAGCCGACAAATAATTTCATAATCTTTTTCCCTCTGTCTTCTCACGATCGAAGCGCTACCCGATCCCTTTTATTTTCTCACACAAACAGCGCCAGATATCCGTCAACAAGCGCATTTCCGAACAACATCGCCGCAAATACGCCCAGCGCCAGGTACGGAGCAAACGCAAATTCTTCCGAAACATTGCCAAGCCCATCACGCCCTGAACGGATAAAAATTTTACGCAGAACAATGTCCGCCAACGCCACGGCAATCGCAAAAACAATGGCCGCGATCGTCGCTTTCCAACCCAGAAGCAACCCTGCCGATGCCATCAGCTTCACGTCTCCGAATCCCATTCCTTCCCGTTTAAACAGTACAAACGAGGCGCAATAGAAAAACAGAAAAAATCCGCCGCCCAGCAACAACCCGTACAACTTGTCCTGCCAACCCGTCTGACCGTCCGCAAAGATCCCGCCGACCGCAACGAGAAAAAAACATATCTGCAAGCTGTCGGGTATAAACAAGTTTTCCATGTCGATCAGCGACATCGCCAACAGAAGCGAGATCGCCAACGCACACACCAACGAAAACCAGACGCCGCGGCTGAAATACATCGTGAGCGGACACATCAGCCATAAAACACAGTTTGTAAGTTCCACCACGAAATACCGAGGCGAAACGGACGCACCGCAATAACGGCATTTCCCGCGCAGGATCAAATACGAAAGCAAAGGTATGTTGTCATACCATGCAAGTTTATGACCGCAAGTCGTACAGTGCGATGCAGGCTTCGCAAGATTCATGCCGCGCGGCAAACGGTAAATCACAACGTTCAGAAAACTGCCGATGCACAGCCCGAATACCGCAAACATCACGCACGCCGTAATATAGTAAAATTGCTCCATATTTTTTCCTTTGATTTTCCCTTCACGGATATGTTACGGCACCTGTACTGCGGGGATCTCCCCGTATATGTACCGAACCACCCGAACGCCCTCATCGTCCGACGAAAGCTGTACTGTCAGCGCCACTGCACCGTTTGTTCCGTGGCGGATGATCAGCATTTCATCCTCGACGGATGCCGCGTCTATTGTAAGATCATGCTCCGCAAGCAAAGCAGAATTGCGAAGTTCTTCAACCGTGCTCTCTCCGCTGATAAAGGAATCCCCCAACGCGTCAAGATCGCGCTTGTAATCGATATATTCCTGGTATGCCTTGCTGTAATTGTTGGTCACCATTGCCAACGAAAGCAACAGCCCCGTGAATGCGATCACGATCACCATCAGGACAATCGCATATTCGATCGTGAATGCACGCGAAAACTTCCGCTTCATGCAATCACCCCCGTATGTTCAATCGGAGACGCCTTTCCGCATTCCGCACGCACGGTATATGTGTCCTGCCCGACTCCGCCCGATTGACCGCCGAATTGCAAACGTATCGTGAGTTTCAGGTTCCCGTCCGTATAATCGTATTCATAAACAGCCGCCGACGCCGTATATGCCGCCGTAAGGCCGCGCTCCAAAGATCCGCCGTCGTACTGCGCCAATAACGTTTCCGACCAGTCCGAAACCGCATTTTCCCGATTGCTCTTTGACGGAATGCCGCAACGGAACGCAAACGCAAAATTCTGCGCAAACACTTCGAAAATTTTCACCTGACGATTTTGCGCGTCGGTATTCTGCGCCGCAAAACGCCCGACGCTGTCCATCACCGATAACACTTCGTCTGCCGCCGCAGTGCATTCCAGGTTCTGCGACGCCTTTGCCTGAACCTGCGCCGCAACCAACGCCGATGCAAGCCCGCCCGCAGACAGCATAATCACCAATGCCATGGTAACAATAACTTCTACCAAAGAATAGGCGCGGCTGCGCGCCGAAATTGCTTTCACTCCGCACCCCCTTCCAGTATTTCACAGGCAAACGTCCTGCCCGATACCCGCAAATATATCGTAAAACGGAACGAATCTTCCGATTCGCTTGCCGCAGTATAATCATAGTTATCCGTTTGCTCTTCTATCCTTATCCCCGTGTATGTGTACGCATTGATACGCACTACTGCCGCTGATCCCGCACTTCCTTCCTGTACCGTACCGCGGCCGAATTCCTGCGGATAGGTGAACACTGCCGTGTTCTCTTTTTCACCCTTTTCAAAATAAATGCCGTACACGGCGCCCGACACGCCCGCTTCCTCCAACGATACAGCCTGCACCAATACAGTGCCGTCCGACCCCGATGTGATTTTGTAATCCGTGCAATCAAATGCGGAAAACCAATAATCGACCTCGGAACGTATCTGCGCCAGCGCCGAAACACGATCGCTTTGCGCTTCCGTTTTTGCACTGAATCCTGAAATATATGTTATGAAGGATATCACTAATCCCGCTACGATCGAAAACAGCGCTATCGCAATGATCAGCTCCACAAGCGTAAAAGCGCGGCGAAATTTTCTATGACTTCGAATATTTTTTCGCATTTCTTTTATTCCAAACCGTTTTTTCTGAAAAAAACAACGGCAATCCACTCATTTTGTTCGTTTATAACACGCTTCCTTCTCTTTTTTCAGTATTTAGACACTTCTCCGATATTATGAAAAAAGGGAAATCCCGATTCTTTTATCAGACCCCCCTCTTTTTCTCAAATGTCCGGATCGTACAATTGCGGCGATTTATTGCACTCCTCCGTATTTTGGACTGTTCCGCGCTTTCGGCGCGGAACAGCACCTTATTTATTTTCTTCCCTGCTTTCACAGGCTTTGCTCTTTTCGAGCGGGTTGATTATTCGCCCTGCGAGCCAGGATTCACCGTCACCGTCAAAGGATAGACAGTAAAGCCTTCATTAAACTTATAAAGTGCTTGACCCTTACTGTCTGTAATTTGGGTAATTGCTTTTCCCAAAGTGTAGGTACCATTATTGTAAACAAATGTATCATTTTCCTCAATTTCATCAGTACCACCTGTTATAGCATCCGTTACAGGTTCAACTTCGAAATTACCATTTGCAACAACAAATGCATAATCATCGTGAACGATAAGATAATTCATTTCCGAAGGGTTCTTCGTCGTAACGATTTCAGCAGAACAAGTTGTCCATTCGCTCTTAGCTTCCTGCATTGCAGCACTTTCGTTCGCGTTGTTGACGACCGTCGTAAAGGTAGGGATCAGAACAGCCGCAAGGATCGCAATAACCGCAATTACGATGACAAGTTCGGTGATCGTAAATGCTTTTTTCATCTTTTTCAACATAATTTTTCTCCTTCTATCAAGTATTTTCGCCGCAAAAATTGAAAACCTTTCAATGCTGAGCCTTTCGACTCAATAAAAACACCGTATTCCGCCAAATGCGGCAGAATACGGTGCCACTTGTTCTCGGAATAATCTCAAGTATTTCGTTTCCGTGCGCTTACGCCTCTTCCTCTTCTGCCGTCTGATCTTCTTTCTGACGGTAACGCTGACGGCGCAGCTCTCTGTTGCGCTCTTTGCGGTACTGCTGTTCTTCACGAATATTCTCAATCGTAATGTCCGCAGTCTGCTTTGCAAGCATAAGATCCGAATCCGTTTCCAATTTGATTACAACCGGATTGATTTTAATCGTCTTGATACCTTCTTCCCGCACAAAACGGTTCAGATCCGTATTCGCAAGCAGGAAATTCAAAATCACAACACCGCGCTTGATCATCACTCGCACGATCTTATCCGTCTTGCACTTGAATGTCACGGCATTGCTCGCTTCTACTTTCTTGCAATCCGGATTTGCCAGTATGTACGCAACGATCGAATCGTACCGCATTCTCGCTTCCGACGATAATGCGGCATATTTGTCAATAAACGTTACTTTTTCCTGTTTGTTGGACTCAAAAACTATGCTCTTGTCCGTCAACTCCCCGTAACAGTCTACAAGCTCCTGCAATTCGTCCAGCTTCTCGCTCTTGTACGCATCGTCTCCCGCCGCCGCTGCCATTTCATCCTTCATCGGCTGCAGTACCGACGTATCTTCCTCCGCAACAGCTGCCTTCGCTTCCGCTACCTGCGGCATACTGTCACAAATTATGATTTTTCCGTCCTGTACTTTCAGAATCAGGTCATCGTTTTCCAAACGAAGCCCCTTTCCGCTCTTGATCCTGTCCGAAATCGCAGCTCTGCGCTTCGCTTCCATTTGTCCGTCAATCACCCACATCACGATCGCTGCTGCCAGCAATACGATGAAAACACAACTGATGATCAAATAAAATAATTCCATTCCTTGCATATCCGTTTATTCCCCCTTCCCTGCGTTGGAAACGAGCTCGACGTTCTCACTATTAACATCCCTACACTCTATCCGTACCACTTTACCGTCCTGTACAATATCCAGCAGGTATTTGTCGCTGTCTTCGATCTTCTTGATCTCTTCCTTGTACGCCCGCACCTGCTTTGCCATCGAAATGCCTTTTACAATGATCGCAGTCAGCATCGCAACCGCAAACAATATGCATACAACGACGATCGCAACTTCCATTCCTGTCATTTCCGAACATACCCTCCTTTTTTTCCCGCTTCTTTTCATACCAAAGACATACCCGACTGAAAATTTTTAACATTCTCTACCGCCGATTATGCCGAAACGTGTTGAAACAAGCGCTTACTATTGACTATAGTATAGCAAAATCAAAAACAAATGTCAATATTTCAGCATAAATTTATACATTTATTTTTTCATATTTTGCATAACTCACTTTCGCTTGTCCGTTCCCCATTTTCAGAATAAAACGCCGCTTTTTCGGAATTTTTATCACAGGCATATCGTTTCGGCAAAAAACGCCGTTTTGTCGGTTTTTGCTTACTTTTTTATGATACGTATCGTCTTAATTTTCACAGATTCCGCCTTGTCTGCTTTTTTACATCACACGCAAATCTTTGTCTGCGCGGCAAATTAATTTACCCGCATCTAACTCCTTTAAACACGCTTTCTTTTTTTTCGTTCCGCAATTTTTCCTTCCCGCGCCTGTTCCGCCCCATAAAATTTATATATGTAATTTTTATGCACCCCGTTTTTCTTTGCTCCATCTTCCCGTTTCGACATTTTTTTCACAAATTTTATTAAGCATTGTGTTTATTTCTGTCTGAACATATGACAATTTGAATAAGAAAATATATAAATTTTTCATGTCGAATCGTTTACTTTTTTATAAAATGATTCATTTTTTGTCATTTTGGCAATTTACAACAGATTTTTTACAACAAAATCTTAAAAATTTACCACTCCAAAACATGCAAATTCCGTTCCTTTTACGTATCTTCGGGCTTTTTCCAACCCGATTTCCCACACCACCAAAAAAGGCGGACGCATTCTGCGTACGCCTTTTTGAATCTTACGATCGTCTGTCCATTATTTATCTGTCACTGCGGCTGACCGACTCCACCGCCACCGAGCCGCCGCGTACCGCTTCCAGCCGCGATAAAAAATATTTCTTATAATAGCGCAGCACTTCGTCATTTTCCGATTCCGTCTGTACACTTTCCAGAATCACGGAGTTTTTATCGTAATCGGCTACCTTGACCCCGAAAACGGATGCGGAACGGAATACGTCTTCCATTTCATCGCGCCGCAAACTGTGCAGCTTTATAAAAAGTATCTCTTTCTTGTGAATCGGCAGATCGGTAAAATCCAATACCTTGATCACTTCCACACTGCGGTTCAGCTGCTTCTTTATCTGCTCAAAAGTCTTGTCGTCACCGTATAAACTGATCGTCATCCGCGATACCGTCGGGTCTTCCGTTTCCCCGACCGTCAGGCTGGACAAATTGTACGACTTGCCCGAAAACAATCCCGATATTTTCGCAAGCACGCCGACATCGTTCTCAACGTACAGTGATACCCAACGTTTTTTATTGCCCGTTACCATCTCACTTATTCTCCTTCTTGTACTCGGTCACCATGTCCGACAGCGCATTTCCGCCCGGAACCATCGGCAATATATCCAATTCCCTGTCAATAATAAACTCGATCAGCGTCGGCTTGTCCGTTTTCGCTTTCGCACGCTCCAGCGCCGCCCCGATCTCTTCCCGTTTCGTTACACGGATCCCTTCAATCCCGTAACTTTCCGCCAGCTTCACAAAATCAGGTATATACTCCGGACACGTTGCGTTCGGCTTCGAACACCACTGTGCACAGCTGCGACGCTTTTTCAGGCACGTACACGAATACCTTCCGCCATAAAACATCTCCTGCCACTGCCGTACATTCCCCAAATATGAGTTGTTCAGTATACATATGATCAGCGGCAGCTCTTCACAAACCGCCGTGGCAAGCTCTTGCTCGTTCATCTGGAATCCGCCATCCCCCGATATACTGATCACCGGAAGATCCGGACACCCGAGCTTCGCTCCGATCGCCGCAGGCAATCCGTATCCCATCGTTCCCAGTCCGCCCGACGTCAATAACTTACTCCTGCCGCGTAATTGCAAAAACTGCGTCGTCCACATCTGATTCTGCCCTACATCCGTCGTGACGATCGCCTCTTTAAAATGTTCGTTGATCGCTCCGATAATATCCTGCGGATTCATGTGGCCTTCACTACGGATCTCTATCGGCTTTTCTTCCCGAAGTTTCTGCAAGCGCCCGACCCATTCTTCCGTATGCCTCGGCTTTATTGCAATCTCCGCAAACTTCTCGATCGCTTCCCGCGCATCCGCTACGATCGGTACATCCACCACTATGTTCCGCGATATAGACGCCGCATCAATATCTATGTGCACGATCTTCGCATTCTTCGCAAATTCACTGATCTTGCCCGTGATCCGATCATTAAACCGCGTCCCGATCGAAAACAATAAATCACACTCTGAAACTGCCGTGTTCGACGCCACATTCCCGTGCATTCCCATGTTTCCGATATACAGCGGATGATCGGTAGGAAGCGCACCCTTGCCCATGATCGTCGTAACCACGGGTACGTTCAGCGCTTCCGCCAACTTCGTCATCGCCTCGCCGCCATGCGAAATATTCACACCGCCACCCACCAGAAACAACGGCCGCTTCGCATTCGCCACCATCTCCGCCGCCTTCTTCAGCTGCCCCATATGCACGCCCGTGGAAGGCTTGTATCCGCGAATCGATACCTCCGTCGGATATTCGTCACTTCCCAACGCCTGCTGAATATCTTTCGGAAAATCAACCAGCACCGGCCCCGGCTTGCCCGTTCGCGCTATATAAAACGCTTCCTTTATGATCCTCCCCAGATCTTCCCGACGCCGAACCGTCACCGCATACTTGCATATGCTCCGACAGATCCCCACTATATCCACTTCCTGAAACGCATCGTTTCCGATCAGGTTCGTCGGCACTTGTCCCGTAAAACATACCAGCGGTACACTGTCATAGTTCGCCGTCGCTATCCCCGTTACAAGATTCGTCGCCCCAGGTCCGCTCGTCACCAGGCATACACCCGTCTTGCCCGTAGCCCGCGCATATCCGTCCGCCGCATGCACCAAGCCCTGCTCATGCCGCGGCAATACTACACGAAATTCCTTTTCTCCGTACAATGCGTCAAATAAATCTATCGCCATGCCGCCCGGATACGCAAACAACGTATCCACTTTCTCTTCCACCAACGCCTTCACAAACAGTTGCGTTCCTTTGATCTTCATTCCGTTTACCTCCATGATCCCTCGCCGCCCGCTCTTTCTACGCTTTCGCTCTTTCAGATCCGTACAGCCGACTCGCTTAATAAAAAAATCCCGGACAGCTTTCTTGCTGCCCGGGACGACTAAAACCGCGTTACCACCCGAATTCGGAATTCCTTCCACTCTCTGCCCGATGCAGATACGCTTTCCTGCGCATCGATATCGGTTTCCTTTTAACGTCGGAAAAACCCGTCAAAGCCTACTCGCTCCTCGCTTTCAGTTTGCCGCTCAGGGGCTACCTTCCGCCACGCTCTTGTGAGAACTTCCACCTGCCGTTCCCTCTCTGTACCAATCCGCGCGGGTACTCCTCCCCGTCCTTGCGTTTTAATCTATTATAAGAATAATACCACACATACTTTCGATTGTCAAGAATTTTTTTGTTCCACCTTTTCATCTCTCTGTTTTTTTAAATATCCTGCCCAAACATCTCGTTCGGACATATGTCCAATATCTCGCATATCTTGACAATTTGTGAATAGTTCAGCTCATATACGCCATTCTCAAATCTGCTGTATTGCTGCTGCGTCATGTACAACATTCCCGCCATCTCCTTCTGCGTATACCCCTTCGCCTTCCTCGCCATTTTTATATTATTCCCCACAATCTTTGCTATTTCCATATCTAAAACATATCATTTTATATTACCAAACGCTTGATTTACATCACTAAATGATGTATAATGTAAGTATATAACGAAAAGGAGAAAATATGAATGATTGAACATCGCGTAGTAAAATGCAAAGAAAAAAAGTCCAAAATAAGCAGTATCTGCGAAAAAATGGGTTTAGACGGTTGGGAATTCGCAGGACATTTTAACAGTCGGTTCCTTTTTATTTTTTCACGGCATTATTTGATTTTTACCAGAAATTCCAAATAAGAGGTGCACAGTGACTACAGAACATAAAATAGTCCCCTGTCGGTGCAAGAGAAAAAAAATTGAATCAGTCTGTAACAAATACGGGACAGAAAATTATACATGCCGCGGGAATTTTTTCAGCAGATTTTTATTTATTTTTAAAAGAAATTATCTTGTTTTTGTCAGATCCGGCACACAAGAAGCATGCATACAACAAACGCCACCTGATGCATCGCAATATGAAAGCATCAAAACAAAAGCAATCATCGGATTTATACTTTCTGTTTTGGGAATATTTTTTGTGATCGGATTTCCGATTTCCTGCGTTTGCCTCCACCAATATAACGAAGCAGCCAAAACCG
>CATYEP010000007.1 GCA_958405585.1 uncultured Eubacteriales bacterium | reverse complement strand
GAACATTGCGGAAGGTACATCAATGAAAACTCTATATTCTGCACTTACTGCGGCACACGTACGGACGGAAAATCTGTTTGCCGTAAATGCGAAGAAGCGTATGACGGGAGCTTTTGCCCCAAATGCGGAACGCCCGCGCAGCCAAATAAGGCATCATACAACGTAGCCGATGCCCAACCCAGGAACAAGACGTCACATATCCTTGCCGTAACAAAGCAGAGCGTACTGTACGGAGCACTGTGCGTTTTGTTTATCTTTTCCTTTTTTATTACGTTCTCACTGATCACAACAACTGAACTTATTGCGGTACGCACGGACATTAATTCTACGTCTTTTTATTTTCTGATCACACAGTTCCAGGAGATCTCCGATTTTCTCTCGACAGGTAACTATTACCCTGAAATGTCGGCTGCTCTGTATCTGAACGCGGGAATATGTGCCGCATGCGTTGCGGCGATCATCATTATCTGCGCAACGTACTTTGCCATCGGCACGGCGGCATATATTAAAAATATGCGGGCAAAGAAAGAATTTGCCATGAGCAAATATGTGATCACGCCCGCACTTTTAACCCTTGCGCTTGTTTTATTTTTATTATCGTTTGCTTCTGCATCCATTTCGCAGGACGGAACCTCAGCCAACATTACGCTAGGCGCTACAACGATCTTAAACAAAGTACTCGTTTCCGTTGCGCTTGCAACCGCGGCAGTACTTCACATCATCATCAATGCAAAGACACAAAAACAGAACCTTCTCAATTATGTTCTGAACGCTGTGGGATTGGTGCTTGTTTTTCTGCTTCTCGCAACACTTTCCACTGACATTCTCAACATCGACACAAGGGTGACCGGCAGCAGTATTTCCGGCAGCGCATCCGCACCGCTTATCCTCATCGGGATTCTCGCCGCAATCGGCACGATGGAAGACACAGCCGCCGTGGAAGCCATGACAGGGATACTGACCAACTCCGCTATCGTTTTTGCACTGTTTGTATTGACATTTGCTGCCGGTACCATAGCGCTGATCGCCTTTGCCAAAGGAATACTGAATAAAAACTCGGCGCGTCCGCGCACCCTTTCGTGTGTGCTTTCCGCCGTTTCTGCAGGATTGTCCATCGCATATCTTATCATGTGCATCATTCTCTGCTCACAAAACTTTGCCGGGGCCGCAACGTTAGGTGCTTCACCCATATGCGCTCTCATTTTTTCGATCTTCGCGCTTGTCATGTCAATCGTGAATTGCACTTTACTCCGTAACAGAGAAAAGGCTGAACCCTACTACACAGATACACCCGACTATCCCGCACAATATGCAGAATAAAAAATCTTATATACAACAAAAAAACGGCCGAATACGGCCGTTTTTTTCTATGCAACTGGTGATTGATTTATAAATTTCAGAAATACCGAAACGAATAACCACGGGCAGTACTTTTTTGTTCATATACGTACTAAAATCCCGTCGCAGGATCTTGAAAGTTTCTCCCCCCTCATCAGTTCATGTTTTTTCGGACAATACCGAACTCATTTCCATACATTTCCGTTAAATTTTTCTCTACTCTTTTGGATTCACCTCAAAATTCCTTACGAAGCTCTCTGTCTCTTGATATATTAAGCCTCTCCCAAAAAGCAAGTACAGAGGATATTATCTAAAATACATGAGGTTGCATTCATTAAAAGCACACGCTTCCCCTACGTTATCCACAAAAACACATAGAGACATCAACAAACCGCAGGGTTTTTCATTATAACGCCCTTTATATTTTAAACTGCAACTGTTTTTTCAGGCGGAAAATCACCTTTTTATGCAACAATTTTATGGTTGAATAGGACATATCCATCAGAGCTGCAATCTCTTTCAATGATTTCCCCGAATAATAATGCAGAACAATGATATTGCTTTCACGCGGGGACAAACTTTCCAATGCAGCTGCGAGAGCGTTCAGCGCTTCGTCGTTGTATATATCTTCAAATCCGTCCTCGGTGCAGGCAATTTCTTCATCCAGCTGTACATTCTTATGCGAACGCCTGTAAAAATCGATGACTGCGTTGTGTGCGATCGAATAGATCCATGTCGAGAGAGACGACCTCGAATCATCGTAGACTGACAGTCCTCGCTGCACCTTCAAAAATACCGAGGAACAAACATCTTCCGCATCCTGTGGGTTGGATATCTTTGAACGCACATAACGCAGCACTTTGCTGCTGTATTCCATATATATCTTTTCCATTGTGCATTCACTCGTTTCCATCGCGCCCTTTCTCTTCCTTGCCGATACGCGCCGCGTCGATATCCCCGGCCGCGTTTACATATTCGAGATCCTCGTCGGAAAGCGATTCGACATGGAAAAATGCGGCCCTCTCTATGAGCGCCGCAAGCCGCCTGTTTCCCTCAAAACGCTGATAATCGAACAATTCCCGCAATATATCTTTCATGTTTTCCCTTAATCAAAAGTGACCGGCGCAAGATTTCTCCAATCGCCCATTGTTGCGACCAACTTTTCGTAATAACCTTTTTTGAAAAACTCACATTTAGAAGGATCCACACCAAATTTATCGTGCGTAAACGCAAGTGAAATAGCACGGCATCCCCCTGCGCAATATCGGAAATATTTACACGCAGCACACTTTTCGTTGGAAGCCTTCAACTGCCCGAGAGTTGCACATACCTCGTCAATATATTTCCCTTCCCGTAAGAGCGACTGCAAGCCCTCTCTTTTCACGTTCCCGATATAGAGACCCTGATTTGCGTAGTATCCCGAAAGCTGATGACACGGCACGATATTACCGTCCGCGTCTACGGAAACCATACCCCGATTGCCGCGGCAGACGGGAATACTGTCCCTGTACTCTCCCTTTGCACATTCTACGGGGCGGGCACGATAACTTTTGCTCTGCGGATATACTTGCGCCACCTGCCAGATATCTATGCTCATTTTGCGCGGTTTTTGTATATACGTATGCAAAAAATCAAACATCGTGTCATAATATTCGCCAATACCCAGCGTTGCACCGCCCGCATTTTGCAGCCAGCGCGGCGCTTCCGTCGTACGAATGATGCGCATATGCTCTACACCCATCTCATCCATTTTCTCCGCTGTCTGCAAAAGCGTATCGAGATTCTTGCGATGAACATTCGTCTGCACCTGCGTAAAGAAACCGTACTCTCCGCAAAGGCGAATGGCACGCAGTGCATTCTCTTCCGCTCCCTTGCGGCTGCGAAGCCAGTCGTGATGTCCAATGCCGTCAAAAGAAATTTTGACGCGGATGCCGCCGTCGATCTCTTTCAGCCTTGCAAGCGCATCATTATCGATAAAAAAACCGTTGGTATTGAGCTCTCGAACATACATTCCGTGCGCATAAAGGCTTTCCACAATTTCGAAAAAATGCTTGTGCAGCATAGGTTCGCCGCCCGTGATCGTGACTGCGTTGATGCCGCACTTTTCCGCTTCCCTAATGAGTTTTTCAGCCTCTTCGAGCGTAAATTCACTCATCAGAGGAGCGTTGTCCGCCGCATTGAAGCAATGCAGACAATTATAGTTGCACTTACCTGTGATCATCCAGCTCATGGACGGAAAATAACGGTTATCGCAGTATTTCGGCTTCTGCCAGTCGGTCAATTTCTCCCCGCCTGCACACGGGCGCACCATGCCCGATCCGATCAATCTGCACAGAAGCTCATTCTCTTCCAGCTCCTGTACGCCGTCGCAACGGCTTAAAAGTTCAAATTGTTCTTGCGAAAGTCCGTTTGCATCGCGGCTGTGCTTTATGTAATACGCGTACGGCACCAGCCGCCAGCTGCGCAATGCGATGTTCGGATTCAGTATGCATTTCATAAAATACCTCAAAAACTCTTAAACCAACTTTAACGCCTGTCTTATACATGAGTACGATAGCGTTTATTTCCCACCCGATGAACACGGGCCTTTTGATCTTTTATTCAGTTCGGTTTGTTGCAAAGCCACAAACCGCCTTCATAGGATATATATTTGCAGAATTGGCATTGTTGCATGTAATTCGTACGATATCCGTCGATGATATGAAAATGATCGCCTGTATTTTTTCGACCACATTTTTTACATGTAAAATCGCTACAGTTATACCATACGGTCACGACCAGTCTGCCGTCCTTATTATGGCATCCGCCGCCCGCCACGTTGTCGAGCTCCTCGTCGGATAACTCGCCGCTTTTGTTCAACTGCACAAAATAGGCTTCCGCCTCTTCTTTTGTAAGCTCCATGCCGTTTTCTTTGGCAAGCAACATAAGTTCTTCTGCACTCTTTGCCTCTTTCGCCTTTTCTAAAAGTTCCTTTTGATCCATATCTTTCTTCCCTCCCCAAAAAATATTTTATATCGTTCCAGCATTCTACTTTCTGTTAGCGGGATGATTGCAAAGCCGCAAGCCCTTTTCATAAGACGAATATTTACAAGTAACGCAAGATTGATATGAAATTTTCGTAAAAACAGCATTTTCGCAATGATAGAACTCAGAGACGATCAGCCGTCCGTCCTTACTGTGGCAACCGCCACCCGCTACGTTGTCCAGTTCCTCATCAGAAAGTTCGCCGCTTTTGTTCATCTGCGCAAAATATTCCGCCGCTTCTTGCTCAGTCAGCTCTACGCCGTTTTCCTCGGCAAGGGACAGAAGTTCCTTTTCGCTCTTGGCTGTTTTAGCCTTTTCGATCAGTTCTTTACTCGATTCCATACAGATCTCCTTATATTTTACAGTAAAATTTTGTGAATCTCATCATCTCCGGTCTTATCAAAAAAGACAAATTCAGCGCCGCATTGCGAGCAGACGCATTGAACCGATTTAAACCATGACGACAAATTAGTCACGCGAAACGTACCGTTGCCGCACTTGCAGGATAAAAAACCGCTCAGCGAGTGTCTATAGATCTGAACCAAATCTCCCTCTTTCATATCGCCGTTGATTTGCACCAATGTGTTTGTCTGGCAGCCGCCGCCAGCCACATTGTCCAGCTCCTCATCGGAAAGCTCGCCGCTCTTGCTCAATTTTGCAAAGCACTCTTCCGCATCTTCTTTTGTTAGTTCAACCCCGTTTGCTTTAGCAAGCAACAAAAGTTCTTCCGCACTTTTTGCCGCTTTTGCCTTTTCATACAATTCATCGGTCATATTTTTTCTCCTTATCATATTTTTAACACCTTTCCGTTCTCACTTTGTGTGATCCGAATGGTTACACAGATACAGTCCTCGTTCTATCGTCAGGTACTTGCAACCGTTACAGGTAGGCTGAACAATCGTAGCACTTCGGCTTTCCAGATTGGTAACATGCGAATGGTAGTCTCTCCGGTGCGATCCGCAAATTCTACAAGTAAAATCTTCGCAGGTGTACCCGGCCGTGACGATCAACCTGCCGTCTTTGGCATGACATCCGCCGCCCGCCACGTTGTCGAGTTCCTCGTCGGACAACTCGCCGCTTTTATTCAGTTGTGCAAAGTACTCTGCCGCATCTTCCTCAGTCAGCTCTATACCGTTTTCCTTGGCAATCCTCAAAAGATCTTCTGTACTCTTTGCTTCTTTTGCCTTGTTCAAAAGTTCTTTGCTCGGTTCCATTTTTCCCTCCTTTCTTTTTTCTTTCAATTCCGAAACGATCAGTGTTTTTGTACCGCTCCCGCTTCCCGCAAACGCCTTACTTCAAAATTTTATGATACACATCCTGTTCTGTATAATTATGAAAAGACCTGTGCGCTCCGCATTTCGTGCATACGCCATCGACCATGTGCTGAAAGGTATCCCCTATTGCCGCCACGCGAAACGTATCGTTCGTACATTTATAGCATTGGTAAAAACAACCGTCTTCCGGTCTGTAATATTTGAACATGTCCCCGACTTTTAAATCGTTGTTGATATGGACCAGACCGTTTGTCTGACAGCCGCCGCCCGCCACGTTATCAAGCTCCTCGTCGGAAAGCTCGCCGCTCTTGTTCAGTTGTGCAAAATACGCTGCCGCCTCTTCGCTTGTAATCTCCGCACCGTTTTCTTTGGCAAGCGTTAAAAGCTCTTCCGCGCTCTTTGCCTCTTTTGCCTTTTCTAAAAGTTCCTTGCTCAGTTCCATTTTTCAATTCCTCCTGTTTTTTGATTGTTAATGATCACGACTTCGTTGTGCTTTGGACATAGCGTCATGAAAATTTTCTTCTGCCTATTGATACGCACGAAAATCGGCGAGGGACAGTATTTTTTTAAATTTTTTAAAAAAGTGTTGTTTTGCCGACGTATCCTTCATCATCCAACCGTTGACGGGCAACAAGTTCGGCAAATTTTCCGTTCTTGGCAATCAGTTCTTCGTAGTTGCCGTCTTCAACGATCTTACCGTCTTCCAAATAGATAATGCGGTCGCAGCTGCGGATGGTCGAAAGCCTGTGCGCAATGACGATACGCGTACATTTTAATTTGTCCAGACTTTCCGAAACCTTTTTTTGCGTAAGATTATCAAGAGCGCTCGTTGCCTCGTCGAACATCAGCACCTTGGGTTTCGGCGCGATCGCGCGAGCGATCATCAGGCGTTGGCGCTGTCCGCCCGAAACGCCCCCCGAACCTTCGGAAATAATGGTATGCATACCCATCGGCATCCTTCGTATATCTTCGGCAATGCCCGCAAGTTCGGCCGCCTCCCACGCATCGCTTAACGTCAGCCACGGCGCGGAAATGGTAATATTGGAAAAGACGTCACCCGAAAACAATTTTCCGTTCTGCATAACGACCCCGATCTTGCGACGCAAAGATTTGAGATCAATACTCGAAAGGTCTTTGCCGTCGTAATACACCGCTCCCTTTTGCGGCGTTTCAAATCCGAGCATCAAGCGCATGAGCGTAGATTTTCCGCAACCGGTCGCCCCTACAAGCGCGACATACTGTCCCGGACGTATCTTCAACGAAAGATTATCCACGATGAGAGGCATATTTTCATTGTAACGGAAACTCACATTGTTGAGTTCGATGCCGCCCGAAAGGCGCTCGATCACGCGCTTGCCCTCCGAAATTTCCGGGCGCGCATCCAGAATGGGCTTGATCATTTCAAGCACGGGTTTGATATTTGCGACCGTAAGCGCGATGCTCGCCAAGGACATAAACGCGCCCGAAACCATGCCGTACGCCGTGTTGAATGCGTAATAATCGGCAACCGATACGCCGCTTATGACCGCAAAATAGTACATTGCGATCGTTCCTGCCAGAGAGATTGCCGTGGTGATAACAGCATTGTAATTCAAAAAGGCGGGCGGATTGTATTGAAGGCGCGCCGACGCGGCAAACAAATTCCCCCATTTTGCGAAAGCGCGCTTTTCCGCTCCTGCAAGTTTGATCTTCTGCACGCCCGATATAAGCGCATAGGTAAGTCCGCTCTCCTGTGCGCCGAGTTTCATTTGCTGTCTGCTGACCCGCAATTGCAAAAACGTCGTGATAACGGAAACAACTATTGTCGCCGCGATCACCAAAAGAGAGGGTACTGCCAGCGCAGGTGCATAAACAAAGATCTGCCCGATATATACAAGCGAAAATATCGACGTGAGTCCCGTGGAAAGTACTGCGGAAATGAGCATATTGCACAGTGATTGTACGCTCCCCGCGCGCGAAGCGAGATCGCCCGCGCTGTATTCTTTGAAAAAATCTGCGGGAAGGGACAGAATACGCATCATCGTCGCGGCCTGTACGGACAGGCTCATCTTGGTATTGATGCGCGCCATCAAAAGAGCTTTCACGCCGCCGATCAACAGCGCACTGAGAGACACGCATATCATAAACACGGCGATCGCCAGCAAAATCTGCCGACTCCCGCTCGCCAAAACATCGGAAAAAAGCAGGTTTGTAAGTTTTGGAGTCAGAAGCCCTACCAACGTGACCGCCAGCGTTGCCAGAGCAATCAGTACAAAGTCGGTGACCGAAAGAGACTTGACGATATGTATTATAAGATCTTTCATCCCGATCTTTTTCAGAGGAAAGGAAGCATAAAAAGCGATCGCCTTCTCCTCGAACAATCCTTCCGTTTTTCTGCCGACGCGCACACGTTTGCCCTTTTCATCGTCAAAATAGGTATAGCCCGCAAAGCCTGACGGAATCAGAGCCACTGCGGAGCCGTCTGACTTTTTTATCGCAAGCATCGCACCGACCGCCTCTTTGTACCAACCCTTTTCCAACTTGACCGTGCGGCGCATGACCCCGTGCGGACGCAAAAGGTATTCCAGACGTTCGTTGATGTCCTTTACCGAATCGGGCACCTCGCAAGATCTGATGCGGTAATAACGTAAAATTTCGTCAACGGCGTTTTTCGTCCTTTGGGCGTCACTTTTAAGAGCCGAGATCTTCGCCCCCGTCACGGCTCCCGCTATGCCCGCAAAGGCTTCAGCAAAGAGTTCATCGTCGTTCTGTTTTCTCTGTTTTATCTGTTCGTCAAACCAACCCATACGCTCTCCTTAATCGTTGGATACAAGTTTCGTATACGCGCCGCCCAAAGCATAAAGCTGTTCATGCGTTCCGCGTTCCACCACTTTCCCGTTATCCATCACGATGATCTCGTCGCAGTCCCGCACGGTGGAAAGTCTGTGTGCCACAACTATACAGGTAATTCCACGATCTTTGATCGAATTTACGACCTCGTATTCCGTTTTTGCATCCAAAGCACTCGTCGCTTCGTCCATGATAATGATGGTCGGATCCTGCGCCAGAACGCGCGCGATCTCCATGCGCTGACGCTGTCCGCCCGAAAAATCTTTGCCGCCTTCCGTGATTCTATATTGGTAACCGCCCTCGCGCTGCATGATGTCCTCGTGCAGTTTTGCGTCGCGAGCCGCCATGATCATCTCGAAATCTTCAATGGACGAATCCCACATTTTGATATTGTTGGCGATGGTATCTTCAAAAAGAATGATATCCTGGTCAACGACCGCCAAAGAGCCCGTAAATACACTTCGGTCAATGGCGGAGATCGGCTTTCCGTCAAACAAAATTTCACCGCTCCAAGGCTTATACAGACCGGAAATCAGTTTGGACAGCGTAGATTTTCCGCACCCCGACGGCCCCACAAACGCCACGCGACTGCCCGGCTTTAACGTCAGACTGAAATTTTCGATGAGCGGCGCCGCAAGTCTGGAATACCCGAACGTGACGTTTTTTAACTCCACACATCCGCTGAGTTTGTCGTATTCGGCGTCTTCCTGCGCATCCGCAAATTCAACATCCGCAGGGTACTCCATCACATCCTCCACTCGCTCCATTTCCGTACGCATTTCCTGCAACGTCTGTCCTGCGGAAATAAGCTTTTCGGCAGGTGAGAGAAAGGACTCCAAAAAGCCCTGGAACGCCATGATCATGCCGACCGTAAACTGACCCTGCATGGTCAGCCATACGCCGATGATCAGGACTGCCGTATTGGAAAGCCCCGAAACAAAAGACGGAACCAGACCGAGATATTGGTTGAGACGGGCAAACTTTACCTTTTGCGTGTTCACGCTCGCCTGGTATCCCGCCCATTTTTCAAAGTAACCGTTTTCGGCACCGCTTGCTTTGATCGTCTCGATCATCTCGATACCCGCAACCGAAGCGCCCGCAAGTTTGCCCGCATCGCGCATCTGTACGCGGGTAATATTGACGCGCTTTTTGGAAATCAGCCGCGCCACGAGCATATTGACGAAAATAGAACCGATGCCGACAAGCGTCAAAATCCAACTGTAACGAAGCATCACGACAAGATAAAACACCATCATGACCGTATCCAGAACAAGCGGAGCAAACGTATTGACGAGATTGCTCGCAATGTTCGCGTTGGATCCTTCCCGCTGCTGAATATCCCCCGCCATGCGCTGCGAAAAAAATTCCATGGGCATACGCAACACTTTCCACATGAACGTTGCACTGCCCGTCACCGACATTTTCCCGTTGATCCGAACCGCCCACACCGCCTGGATCCACGCCACGATCAGCTGCACAGCCGCCATTATAGCAAGCGCACCCAAAAAGGGATACAGCCAATCGGGATTTTCTCCCGTCAACAGCCGATCCAGAAAAATGCGCGAAAAGGCAGGCTGGATAATGCCGATCAAAGAAGCGATCAACGTGGTTAGAATAACAAACGCGACAGCCGCCCCCGCACCGATCAAACGCTTTTTCGCAAAAGCGAGCATGCTTTTGGGTTTGCCGCCCGGCTGAAAATCTTCGCCCGGTTCAAACATTAAACAGATACCCGTAAACGATTTGTCGAACGTTTCCATCGAAACGGAGTAATTGCCCTTTGCGGGATCGTTCAGATATGCCTTGTTTCCCTTAAAACCGTTCAGAACAAGAAAATGATTAAAATTCCAATGCACGATGCAGGGAAATTTTCCGTTCTTTTTCAGATCTTCCGGCTCATATCGGTAACCCTTGGCCACCAACCCGTAACTGCGCGCAGCTTTAAGTACGTTTTTTGCGTTTGAACCGTCTCGCGAAACGCCGCAATCGGCGCGCACCTGTTCGAGCGGTACCCATTTTCCGTAATAGGCCAGGATCATTGTCAACGAGGCGGCGCCGCATTCCAACGCCTCCATCTGCATGACGACAGGCACTTTCGCCGCTCCCTTGGTCAGCGGCGATTTTATTTTTATCTTTTTTTTCGTATCCATCTGCAAAGCCTCAATTAAAGACAAACGACAGGGGTGAAACGCTGTCCACAACGATCTCTGCGGCATATACACCGTCCGCAAGTTCGCCGTTCAGAACAACTTCATACACCCATTCACCCACCTGCAAGCCGCCGACATAAAGCAGATATTCGCTGAATTTCCCGCCCTGCGCCACCGCGACAGGCGAGGCGGAAACACTCTCCACCGTAAACTCGTTTCCGCCGATCCGCACAGTCATGCCGCTTTCCACATTTTCCGCGTCCGCCTCTTTCACGTAACACACGATCGATCCGCCTTCGGAAAGTGCGGCCGCGCTTACTTTGGTTTCCAGTTTGCCCAGCACACCCCATACGCATACGCCCGCAAGCAACACAATGAGCGCCGCAAGCGTCATCCACACGGACGGATTGGATACACGTATGTAATCGCTTAACTGTTCAGGCGAAGATACCCTTTCGACGCTCTTTTTTCGAAAAATCTGTTTTTCCATGCTTTTCTCCTTCCGCCTCTTTAAATGCGCTTTTTGATACGCAAGATATTTTGCCCGTTTCGGTATTCGTAGGAAATATCGTCCATGCTCTTTTTGACCATGTACACGCCCAGTCCGCCGATCCCCCGCTCTTCCGCCGAGAGCGTGGTATCCGGATCTTCTTTTTTGAGCGGATCGTAAGGCACGCCGTTATCGATGAACGTAATGATCACGCACGGTTCTTCGTCGACTTCCACTCGCACGGTCGCAGGCCCCACATTCGGATCGTAAGCGTAATGCGCGATATTCCCGAACAGCTCATCGATGGCAATATCGATCTGCATTTGAATTTTCATCGGACAGCCGAACTGTTCCAACTGCGCGTTGACAAATTCCGTAACGATTTCTATATTTTCTACCGTCGCATCTACCGTCAATTCTTTCATTGCTCTTCCTCCTTTTTGAACTTCATTTTTTGTTTGAACTCCAAACAGAGCATGGTAATATCGTCAAACTGCGGCGCATCCTTTACAAACGCGTCGATATCGCGCTTGACCGCTTCACATATTTCCTGCGGCGTATCCTCGCCGTGCGTACAAAGCACCTTTTCCAATCTTCCCATACCGTACAACCTGTTTTTCGCATCAGTCGCTTCCGTCACCCCGTCCGTATATTCGAACAGCTTATCTCCCTCGTTCAGCTGCAATATGCCCGCGCGGTAACGCATTTCCTCCATGCCCGCCAATACAAAGCCGGGGCGTATCTTCTCCGCTCGGAAAGTATTCCCCCGCCCGATAAACGGCATTTCATGCCCTGCGTTTACAAAACGGAATTCCCCCGTCGCAAGATCCAGAACACCCTCGAACGCCGTTATAAACAGTCCCTCGCTGTTGCTCTCACACAAAAGCCTGTTGACCTCCCCGAAAACCTCGCCGAGATCCTTGCCGGGCGCTGTATGATCTTTTATGAGTGTTTTTCCGATGACCATGAACAAAGCGGCGGGAACTCCCTTTCCCGAAACATCCGCCATAACAATGGCCAGGTGGCGCTCGTCTACCATAAAGAAATCGTAAAAGTCACCCCCGACTTCCTTTGCGGGCGTCATCGTGGCATAAATATCAAACTCCCTGCGCTCGGGGAATGCAGGAAAAATACAGGGAAGCATAGAAGACTGAATGTGCCGCGCAACGTCCAGCTCTGCCCCGATACGCTCCTTTTCCGCCGTCACTTCTTTAAGATTGTTTACATACTCACGGATATTTCCTTCCATCTTTTTCAAAGAATCGCACAATAGCCGCAATTCGTCGTGCGAACGCACGGAAAGCGTTGCGATGGACGAAGAAAATTCCCCGCCCTGCCCGCCGGATACAAATTCCGCGGCGGCACCCGCCATCCGCTTGATCGGACGGACAAACACATAATTAAACAAAATATAATACAGCACAGCAAAGACAGCCGTTACTCCCGCAAGAATGAGCAGCGTACTGAGCAGATAGTTTTGCCTGTCCCGCACCACGCTGTCCATGGAGATGTCTGCACACACATAGCCGAGCAATTCGCCGCCCTCGCTCTTGTACGGATAGGAAATGCTGATGATCCAGCCGTACTCCTCGTCCGAAATAACGGCAGGCACACTGTTCCCTGCCACAAGATCTTTGACAATGGAATCAAAACTTCCCTCGTAATATTCCATAAAAAAACCGTACGGGCAGGATTCTTCCGATTCGTCGGTATCAAACAAAAAGTAAGAACCTTCCTCGGTGGGATAGATCATGTACAAATACAGCACATCATTGCTGTTTTTAATGTCTTTGAGTAAAGAAAGGACGCTCTGATACTCCTGCGTCTGCATGACACTCTCATCCCCTTCAAAAACGCCTTCTTTAAACACGCGCATCTGTTCCTCGTCCAACAAGGCGATCGCTGTCCTTGCAACGTTGTTGCCGAGCGTTTCGTAATGCTCATTCATGGCATTTCGATAGGTAAAATAGCTCACACAGACAATCACGGTACTCAATACAAGCACCAGCAGAACGATGGCAAGAACCAATTTCAGCCGCAATGAGATCATTCTTTGTTTCATAACTCTTCCTCTTAAAAAGTGACCGTAAGGGTATTGAACCCGACTTGCGGCCGATAATAAAAACTTTTTGCCTTGTTTTTAATGATCTTCAACCCGATTTCGTCCTCTTCGGAAATCTGCGTCAGATCAAAATGCCTGGCATTGTCCCGAAAATGCAGAACGCAGTCCCCGTCTTTCTGATAAATCAACGTAAATTGCAAAACAACCGTATCTCCGTTTGCCGCGATCAGGCGAAACACCTCGTCCGCCGACAGAGCTATAAAATAACTTCTCTTTCCGTCCGCCCCTGCCGACGCAAGAAAATCCTGTACCCGCTCGCAAAGATCGGAGATCTCCTCAGCCTTGCCGATAAAAGTTTCCGATAACACGGCAGATCCGTCCGTTTTGAAAACCCTCTTTTTGAAGGCTACAGTCAGCGCCACGACGAGCGCCGCTGCCTCCGCGCAGAGAAAACAATACCAGAAAACGGGATAGCCGCCCGAGGAAAATATGCACGCAAACAACAAAAGCAACGCAAAGGATCGCAGTGCGGTAATGAGATAAGAAACTTTTTCCGACGCAATGCTTTGAAAATATGCGCAGAGTGCGCCGTTCAGGCAGGCAAACGCCATGCTCGCCATGTAAAGACGCATCGCATAGGCGGCTTCGTGCAGATAGCTTTGCGAAATCCCGAACAGGGCGCAGCAGGCAGGCGCCGCCAACGCCAATCCGCCGCCCAATACCGCCGTCAGCGCAAAACAGCTGACACAGGCTATACGCACGCTTCCGAAAATTCCTTTCGCGTTTCGTTCACTGTAAAACGTGGAAACGAGCGCGATCAGCGCCATACACGTTCCTTCGGTCACGGCGGTTACGATACTGCCCAGATTGTAAACGACATCGTACACCGCTACGCCCCATTCGCCGCCGATGTTCAAAAGGATACGATTGATCACAAGCACCGTCACAAACTGGTAAAAATAGACGGCGGCCGTGGAAAATCCGTTAAAAAAGGATCGCGCCGCCACTTTGATGCACGGTTTGCCGCTTTTGCGGAAACCGAGAGCACCTTTGCCGCGGATAAAGTGTACAAGGCAAATACATTCCATGACGAGCGCCCCGCAGAAAGTAGACCAGACAGAGCCGATCACACCCATTTTGAAAACGACAATAAACAAAAAACCGAACGCACAGTCGCATACATTTCCCGCGATCAGCGCGGCGGAAGCAAGTTTCGGATTTCCGTCCGCGTACACAAAATATTGCAGCGGTGCCTGCAAAAAAAGAACGGGAGACACGGCAAGCATCAGCGTCACGTACGAGCGCATTTCCCCGTTTCCCGCCGCACCCAGCAAACGGATGAGCGGATCGCGCAGTATGAGCCCGAGCAATACGAGCAGAACGATTCCTGCAAAATCAAAAAACAACGTGCTGAAAAAAATATTCCGTGCCGTTTTTTCCTTTCCCTCGCCCAACGCTGCAGCAAAATGCACCGCCCCGCCTGACGCCATGCCGATGCTCAGCGTGCTGAATACCATATAGATCGGATATGCCGCCCCGATCACAAACAACCCGCTCTCACCAACGCTCCTGCCGACATACAGGCTGTCTGCAACTGCCCCCACGGCAAGCGCGAGCGAACTGAATAAAGCAGGAAGAAAAAACCGCCCGAATAATTTTTTTACAAACATAGCGTCTTGCTTCATTTACCGCCTCAATCCGATCGTGTAGGACGCAACGATCCGCGCTTTGAGCGACCGTTTGAAAGTCCGCAAACCGATCTTTCCCATATCGTCTTCCAGATTTGTGTATTCATATCGGTCGGCCGCCGCATCTGAACAACTGCGAATGGCAAAAAGCGACGCGCCCCGCACCTTTTCCGTACATTTGCTGAAATGCCCCTGCATAGTGGTTTCGTCTTTTTCCGAACAGACGGCAAAGCCGACGACATCCCCCCGCCGTACCAAAACGCCTCCCAAACCCAGTTCAAAGAAATGGAGAAAGGCTTCCCGTTCGGCATCGCCGTCCGCACTGCCCGCAAGACGGCACCGTTCGGAAAGGGCTGCCGCTTCCGCCACATTCTCCGGCGTGATCGGCTCCGCGCAGGGCGCAGGTTCCAGATTCATGTAATGATGAAGATCGTTCCTGCGCCGAAGCAATGCCCCTCCGGGTAAATCGTGCAGTTTTTCGTTTTCAATAAGATAGTCGCAATCATCCTCGCAAAGCTTACACTCTGACGCGGGAAATTCCCGCAAGGCAATTTCTTTTGCACGTTCGTCACAAAAACGAAGATACGTATTCCCGTTTTCATACAACTCGCGCAGAAAATATGCCGCTTTATCGGGCGAGCACACAGGAAAAAAACAATATCCTTGTCCTTTGACAGCAAAAAAATCTTCCCCGATACAAAAGGTTAAACCCATCTGCCGCCGCCAGCACCAAAGAAGAGCAAATGTATAGTCCGAAAGCGCAGGAGCGTATTTTCGCCGCGTCCGCTCCATTTCCTGTCTGTCAGAAAGCCGAAGCTCCCGAAAATAAAGTTCTTTCTTTCGTCCTTCCTCATCCGTCACCCAGGGCACGCCGTTTTCGTAAACAAGACAGCCATACCCTGCGAACGCACGCATTTTTAAAGAACGGACGCGGGCTTCTTCACCCGCCTGCAACGTACGTTCAGAATCGCTCGGTTCCGGCCAATATTCCCCCTTCCCCTGCGGCCGCACCGCCGCCCAGTAGTTTCGAGGATTTTGCAAAAATTCTCTGAGCAGGCAAACCGCTTCCCGCTCTATCTTTTCTTCGAGCGTGAGAAGTGTTTCCCCTTCCGCAAGCGGTATTTGCGTTTGCAAAAGAATGTCCCCTTCGTCCAGTTTTTCGGACAGCTTGTGCAGCGTTACCCCCGACGGTCTGCCGCGCAGAATGGTAACCGGCATGGGCCACGGTCCCCTGCCTTCGGGAAGAAACGCGGGATGCAGGTTGACCTGCATGAAAGCATCCGTTACGGGAATTTTCCAGGGATACCCCGCCGTTACGGTAAGTTCTGCGCCCGCTTGTACCAATGCGTCTATGTCCTGCTTTGTGACTCGCGTCTTTTGCAGAGGGATGCCGTATTCCCGCGCAAGAGAACAGATTTTCTCCGTACGATCGTACGCATCCCCTTCCGTCGTAAAAATTCTAATCACTTCATGCCCGCCTTGCAGAAAGACTTTCAGACAGTCCGCCAAAGCATCAATTCCGAAATAAGCTATTTTCATCAAAATATCCGCCCATAAATACGGAGTAAATTATTCTATGGTCAAAATATCCGAAAAGCCCGTAATTTCAAATACCTCGGATATTGTTTCGTTGACGTTTCGGATCACCATTTTTCCCTGTTTATTCATCACTTTCTGCGCCGCCAGCAACACGCGCAGCCCTGCCGAAGAAAGATATTCCAAATCCGCAAAATTCAAAACAAGGCTTTCCACCCCGCCGATGCTCCGCTTGAGTTCCGCCTCCAGCTGCGGCGCAGTCGTCGTGTCCAGCCTACCCGTCAAAGTAAGCGTTAATTGCTTGTCTTCCATAATCTTTTCGATTGTCATGATTTATGTACCTCTTTTTTATTTTTACAATGATCGCGATATAAATTTTCTATGCTCCTGTCGTACGTCGCTTCCGCTTCCCTACTGAAAAAACATCCGGGCACACCTTCGTTATGATCCCTGTGATGCGCCACGCATTCACAGCACCTGCCGTAGCGCGGGCAATCGTATGTACAGGGACAATCTCTCTTGTTTAAACAATTCATAAACGTTTCTCCAACTGACCAAAAGGTTTCTTTGTTACATCTTTTTCTCTCGTCTGTTTATATTCCGACTGTTCTGCAATACATTTTATCATATAGAAATTCTTACAAAAAGAAGATAATACCCGCATATAAAAACCTTAACAATTCTTCACAAATATATTGCAAACCTTGTTGCTTTGGAGGTTGCATGGAATTTCTTTATCTGCTATAATACGGCTATAAATAAAGACGGGAGACAGCATATGGATTATACCGTTTGCGGCAGAAAACTTCTTTTTGTAGAAGACGATGACAAACTAAAAAAGGAAATGATCGCGCATTTTTCTTCCGAGAATACTGTTTTTACCGCATCCGATGTAGAAGAAGCCGTGAATCTGTTGGTGCAAGCGGGCAACATCAACGCTGTTGTACTGGATCTGATCCTCAAAAACAGCATGGGAATCGATCTGTTCAAAGCATTTCCCGCATTGCCGCCCGTCATTATTCTGTCTTCTTTGGACGGAGAAGACAATATTATGACAGGTCTGATATCGGGCGCGGCAGATTATGTGGTAAAACCCTGTTCCATGCGACTGCTGGAAACGCATATCGCTATACGGCTGCTGCCGAGAACGGAAGCCGTAGAAACTTTCGGGGCTTTTTCCGTAAACGCCAATACTCGTACCGTAAAATATAACTCCATGCCCGTTTCACTTACACCGTCGGAATTCAATATTTTATTCTTTTTAGTAAAAAACCGCGGTCAATATTTTACCGCGGACGAGATCTATGAAAATATATGGTGTGCTCCGAGTCTGCATACCACTACCATTCGCGCACATTTATCGTCATTGCGCAGAAAATTAAAAGCCGCTATGCCCGCAAACGATATCATACGCACCGAATTCAATAAGGGATACTGCTTTACGGGAGAAATCTTATGAAACAAAGTGTCAAAAACCTGTTCGGATCGGTTAGTTTGCTTTTGATCTGCCTGGCGATTTCGCTAATTTTAACTTTTGTAGGACAAGGTGCCGCCGAAGATACTCCGATCCGAAAAAAAGATATTGCAGGCGTATCGGTAAACGCTGTTTCCATTCTTGACGTGAAAGGCATCATGAAAATGACAGCCTTCAACTATTTGCCGAATGAATTTGCGGAGCTCGGCGAAACCGTTTCCGATGAAAATGAAGGCGATACACCCGCAAAACGGGGTACCTACCGATTTTATATAGACACTCTTACAATGGGAGAATGGGATCAAAGCGAGAGTTTGGATCATCTTTTGAAACCGGACGGAAGTTGGCACCTCACAATGTACATTCCTCCCGTATTTTCCGCATGCAGCGTGTATGTACAGTACCAGAATCAAGAGTACGTCGGCTCGATCGACAGATACAATATCGAATACTATACGAATTACTCATCCCCCTCTGAATTCGACGACTCGGTTTCGCACCAGACTGCTACACAGCCTTTATTGATTGATATTCCCATTTCTTCCGATAATAAGTATTCAAAAGAATGTATCGTTACAATTCATTATGAAACCGACAATGCTAACTTTGTGGGGATTAAAGGCAATATTCTGATCGGCGAAGAAGCGGCAGTTCAAAATGCGGTTGCACAAAACCGCTCCATACTCCTGATCGGCGCGATCATCGGAGCTGCGACATTGTTATTGTTCCTTCTGATCTGCGTTTTGAAACGCTCCTTTTCCTTTATTCCGCAATTATTGTTTGCCGCAGGCATTTTCTTGGCTTTGTTTTCAACGTATTTGCTCTTCGGTTTCACAACCGCACCCTATTTCTTACTCGGACTCCGACGCTTCTCCGTGGGCTTCATTCTCTTTGCTTCCGCACTGTACCTGCCGAAGAAAATCGGTAAAATCCCCGTCTTGTACTTAGTAAGCGCGGTCACCGTCGCCGCAACCGCCCTGGCTTTCCTTTCCCCCTTTTGCACGAGCGTGTCCGCTTATACGTCCGTGTGCCGTTCCTTTGCCGTTTTGACGCTGCTGTGCACTGCCGTCATTTTCGGATTTACGATCCGCGCAGTTTGCACGGATAAGCCGCTGCGCTTTCGCCTCAACAACATTATCACTGCTGTCCTGACCGTTATCGCTTTGTTTATGAATCACTCGTTTCCGTTTATTGTGCTCTCCCCTGCCTTTTGGCTATGTCTCGGAATGCTCGGCATAACGCTTGTATTGGGTCTTCGCGAATTTATCACGGCAGAGATCCGCAATCGATATCTTACGACCAATCTGGAACGGGAAGTCGAACGGCAGACTCAAAGTTTACAAAATATTCTCTCTGAACGAGATAAAATGTTACTGTATGTCAGCCATGACATGAAAAAAACAGTCGTCGGAATGAACGATTCTCTGACCGATTTGCGGCAAAATTTATCAGCACCCGAATTGGTCAAAAAAGTAGATTTTTTGCTGCAAAAAAATGCAGAACTTAAAAAAGACTTTGCCGACCTGGGAAAGTACGGCAGGCAAAATTATGTTGCAGAACAATCCGAAGTACTGAATTTGAGTCAGATCGTGCGACGCGTGACAGACGACTTGCGCCCCGACTGTGAGGCAAACGGAATCATTCTGACTGTCACCTTACCTGAAAAATTAGACGTATACGCAAAAAAAGCCGCTTTGGAAAGCGTCATACTGAATTTGGTTCTCAACGCAATCGAGCACTCGTTTTGCACGCATTTATCTGTTACCGCAATAAAACGTAAAGGTATGTGCCGACTCGATATTGTCGATGACGGACAAGGCATTACTACCGATAAAAATGTCTTTGACCCGTATGTTTCGGGTAACCCCTCCGAAAACAACTCAGGCCTCGGACTGTTCCTGGCAAAAGCTGCAGTCGAGTACATGCACGGAAAATTGACGTATGAACGCATAAATAATTTTACTGTCTTTTCCGCAACGCTGCCGCTTGCATAACGTTGCACAGCTTCATTCTCCGTAAAGACCGGATCTATGGCTCTCCTTACTATTTCCGTTGCCGCTTCATTCAAAATCAAGTTTTTTACAGTCAATGTCCGAAGTGGCCATAGTATTCTGATCAGCATAAAAAAACAAAGCGTTGCACCTCGGCAAATTTAAAGATCAGATGACCGCTCTGTCCGATAAAATGAATTTTACAAACAAAAATAAAAACATAACCCCGGTATAGAAGTATTCGGGGTTATGTTTTTATTTTGTAAACCTGTTCCACTATTACGATAAAAAAACGACGTTTATATAAATAATATGCACCCTAAAAAGTCAGACAAACTTTTGGAGTGCATATCAAATTAAAATTAAATTTAGCGAACCATTACATCCTGTAAAGTTGCATATGTCGACATCCAAACCGCCCCAGATAAAGCAGGCGGCACTTCTTTTCCCATAATGGAGTACTTCACCTTACACCCTTGCAACATATTTGATACATAAGCCAAAAAATCTTCGCCAAACATCTTTACTTTTCCAGAAAGAACAACTTTACCTATATCCAAAAAGCGTAAAATATAATTTAATCTTTCAAATACAAAATCAAGTTTTTTTCTTACTTCCAAAATACAGTGTTCGTTTTTTGCACAATATCCTTTTGCTATTTCTTCGAAGGGCATATCAAAAATATTTTCTATTCCTGCAAACTCATTAAAACCATTAACCCCTTGCATTTGTGTGTCACCACTGTACACACTGCCGTTTAAAAGAATTGATGCACTAAAATAATTATCCAAATTCACCAGCATGGCATTGCTGATATTTTCTTTCAGTAATCCGTATTTCTGTTCAGCAACCGTTTCATAATCAATATTTCTATGTATCACAATTCCTATTTCAGGAAAATTCGAAGACATATAATCAAATACTTTCTGCTGCGAAAATTCAAACGTGCGCCCATAAAATTTTGCAGTCGGAATACCCAAATAGATATATTTTAAAAGTTTATTCTCTAACCGAGGATGTGCTTTCAGAGATCTGATTTTTTCCGCCACAAAATTTAACAAGGAGTCCAAGTCCGAAAAATCGTTTTCCTTTTCACACTCGTTTATTTGAAAGCCCTTCATATCCACATAATAAATTTTTATGTATGAACTTGTAAAGACTACCGCACAAGCTATAGCGCAATCACTGTTAATTCCATATACTTTCGGAGGACGTCCGGCATTCACTTCTTTCACATCCGTAAGCATAACGATATTTTTTTGGGTAAGCTCCTTGATCACCTTAGCCAGTGCCGTATGGCTCAACTTCAAAACTTCAGACATCTGAAGCATGGTTGAATCGTTCTGCAACAGAATATCTATTACCGCGCTCTTATTATCTTCCCTTATATCTATTTGTTTTTTTCCATAATTTTTCATAATTCTATTATAAATACTAACAAATAATTTGTCAATTTATCTTTGAAAAAACCGATTTATATTGACAGTTCTGTGTTCTTTTCTTGATACCTCCGCAGCAATAACTAACATATGACCCGCGACAGAATCTTCAATCGAAGTACAGGATACGGAAGGCTTTTCCCCTGCAACGCGCGCCGCGAAATCAGCGACAAGACGAAGATCTCCGCCTGAATGCGCACCGGAAGTATCCTCTGTAATCTCCACTGTTTCTTCCGTATATTCCGTCGTTTCAGGATCATATTTACGTACCGTAAATTTATTGGATTCCAAAAACCCTTCTATTTCTCCGAACTGACAGACAATATGAATTTCTCGTCCGGCACGGGAAGACCCGCCCGTCATATTTAATGTTGCCGTACTTCCGTCTGAAAAACGGATCATAACCGACTGATGATCGACAAGATCTCTGTCCGCATAAGCGCAAGCACCGTGAGGATTGACGGTTTTTAATTGTTCTGTTTTTTCTGCTTTGCTTACCTGCGTCCAATCCTTGCCCGGTACATTTGCCCATACTAAAAAAGGAAATCTGTCATTGTCGAGATATAATTTTTTAGCTGAATAAGGACAATCTTTTTCTATCGGACAATCTACCAGGCATCGTGTTCCCGCTTTTTCCGGTTTATTGGCAGACGTAAAAATCGAACGAGTTCCGAATGAACAGATTTCTTCTGCTTTTGCGCCATGATTCAACCACACGATCAAATCCAGATCATGACAACATTTCGCCATAAGCATTCCCGAACCGCATTCTTTTTCACTGCTCCATTTCCCGCGAATATAAGATGACAGAACATGCGGAATGCATACATTTTCCGAACAAAATATATTTTCTATTCTTCCCAAGTCGCCTTGCAATAATCTGTTTTTAATTTTCAAATAAAAAGGCGCATAACGTAGAACATGGCAAATCATCAATATTCTGCCGTTCTGCTCCGCGGCACGCTTTAACTCTAAAAGCTGCTCCGGATCACTGGTTACAGGCTTTTCCAACAATACATCATACCCTTTTTGCAAAAGCGGCATAGTGGTTTCAACATGAAGATTATCCATTGTTGCATTTATGACCGCATCACAAAATTTTTCACGTTTATAAAACAAGGTCGGATCGGAAAAACAATTTTCCTCTTTCAGTCCGTACTCCCGCTTTGCCTTTTCCAAACGAACAGGATCAGGCTCAACGCAACCTACTATTTCAAATTTTTCAGGTTCTTTCTTTGCATAAGACGCATAGATCTGGCCTCTGTCTCCAAACCCCATAACTACTGCCGAAATTTTTTTCATAACTTGCCTCTTTTTTTCAGGGAAGGAGAAATCCTCCTTCCCTGTCTTGATTGTTTTTAATCTTTTTTACGCTTAATTACCAAAATTGTTCCGGCTATCAATGCTGTCGCACCTACGAATGAAACTCCGGCAAACATACTGCCGCTGCAACCGGTCTTTTCATCCTCATCTCCGCCATCCGGATTCGGATCCGGATCGAGACCTGTATCCGCATATACCGTAGAACCTACTTTTGTCACAAGCATCTCAAAATTTTGCGTGCCTTTCACTCCTACACCTGTGACGGTGATATATACGCCGTCTTTATAAAGATCTGCATTCAGGCCTTCCCCTGTAATATCCATTTCCAGACCATTGACACTTATATATAATCCGCCGTTATCATACGAGCAAAGTTTTACAGTATAGTCCGACTTTGTGTAATCCAGTTCTTCCGCATTCATGTCAAAGAAATCTTCGTCCGTCAAGGAAAGATACGCTCCCTGATATGCGGGCAACTCCGTCTTTCCGTTTACGGGTTTTATTTCCGTTGTACCGGCTTCGCTCATCCAAAAATCTACACGAACTCCGTCCGTGTCGCCTTTCGTCATTGCTCCCGCCACCGGATAGAATCCGATCTGCAACTGGAACGCACCCAGTTTACGCAGTGCATAAATAAGGTTGAAAGATATTTCGCTGTTTTCGTTCAATGTCATCTTTTCTTTAAAACAAACGGCATTTTCCGTCGCAGGATATACATCCGGCACTACGTTTAAATACAATCCATCTTCTTCATAACGAATGACCTCGCTTCCCAGTCCATAATAGATGAGACCATGATAGAATGAGTTTTCAAGTTTCCCTTCTACCACACCGACTCTTCCGTCAAGTTCTGAAATTTGCTGTGCTGTAAGATAATCAGTTGTGATATAATTTTCGGACTTATAAGTTGCCCAGTTTTCACATTCGGACTTAATTGTATTATATCCTTTGGAAGAAGCAAATTCAGCTGCTGTAGCATCTTCCATTTCTTCAACTTTCGTATCTGCTACTGCATACATTGCCACCGCAAAATTTGCATTTGCGCACATTGTCTTTTCCAATTCATCTATTTGTTTTTGTAAAGTCGGATTTAATTGGTCATACAAAGCCCAGTCAATTGCATTATATGCCGTAACAGCAGCTTTTACAGTTTGTTCATTCTGAGAATCAATAGCATCCAGTGCCGCGATAAACGTTTCAATCTGACCTTTCAGTTCTGTGAAAACATTCCCGCCGTTTAAGTTTTGAAGTTTTTCCTGTTTTTGCGCAACTAATGTTTTCTGTTCTGTCGTGCCGTACTGCGCAAGCAGTTTTCCATATGCCTGATCCTCGCCAAAAACATCCTGCTCTAATGCCGATTCAATATTTGTCTGATCGTCTTCATTCTGAATTTTATCTACCGCTTCCGAAAAAACCGTGATCTGAGCAGACAAAGCTTCCTTATAATTTTTTTCCGGTGTCTTGCCGTTTATATCCGCCACGTCAAAACTTACAGAGCCCTTTTGTTGTCCCTGATTTATGTTATAGCAACTGAAACTTAAGTAAGGTTTTGTACTGTGATATACCTGATTTTCAGGTTCTACGACATCGTCTTTGTAATCCTGGAAAAGATTTTCGAATCCTTCTATTCCTTCTGATAAAGTAACTTCCGCAAAATCACCGCCTGTCGCACCTGTAAAAGATACCACAATCGACGAATCGGTAAATTTCAGCTTGATCGTATCCGCGTGCCATACAGGATTTTCACTATCAAGTACTTTCATCGCGTCTGTAGGTGCCCATTGTATAGCTGTTGTATTGTTCCAAACAACTAAAGCAAAATTATAGGAACCGCCTTCTTTCATAACACGGAACGCAACATGCACACCACCGCCGTTCCCTGCGCCGATCGTACCCGTGCTTACCGTCTGCATTGAAACGGTAAAACAAGCCTCTGCCGCAATATCCACATTCTTCAACGTGATAGAAACACCTTCCGCAATATCATAACGAGATCCCTCACCCAAACCATTGGAATTAGCACGTCCGCCAAATCCTGAAGTCGGAGTCAATTCACCATGCAGTGTCCCGTCAGACATGAGCTTGACAGAATCGGAAGCATCCAATCCGCCCAGCATCTGATAAGTAGGATCGGTCATAACTTCGACCACACCTTCTTCCTCTGTACCCGCAGCTACATCAGCAAAACCTTGCACAAACGAATTCGCGAAAAACAAGATTTGCGCAAAAGCAGTTAAAAACATTGCTACCGCAATAACAACACTTAAAAATTTGACCTTCGCCTTGCTCATAATATTCCTCCTAATTTTTTAAAGTCCCGCTAAGGGATAAATTTGACAAAGTAACAGAAACATCCCATATACCGACTACTTCAAATCCCAGATTCATACCTGTAATTACGCAATCGGAAAGTTTTGTATTGAGCATAAAACCGTTTTCCGCCGCCGTCTGAAGCGCTGTTTCAATGTACGGCAAAATATCTATACGTACTTCATATTTTCTTCCGATTTCAAACGGCTTATCACCCAAAGTTTCCTCTGCTCCCAAACAATAAATATAGTTTCCTGCTGTTCCGCCAGCAAAATCCTGCAAATAAGACAGAGGCATTATTTCATAGCGGGTATCCATATATCCAAGTCCAAACCATAAAAAACTGCCGTAACCTTCTGATTCAGGATTCATATTGACAACATAAAAATATTGCAAAAACTGCGCAGGCAAAGTTTCGGAAGTTTCTTTCGTCTCCAAAGGACTTTTTTCCGCTTTATTCATTGTGAAATCAAGGGTAACGTCCAATGATTCAAACGAATCCAGAAAATAAGCGTCAAAATCCTCAAATGACTGCTCAATCAACAAATGCGCCCAACGAACACGCGATTCAGCCATCTGCGTGTATTCCTCTGAAGCCGCAAGTTCCAGCGTCAATTCATCCGTTGTCCGATCCAGTTCCACTGTTTTGGAGGTATCGGAAACCTTCATG
>CATYEP010000006.1 GCA_958405585.1 uncultured Eubacteriales bacterium | reverse complement strand
TCAACTCTCCTGCCGCTGATCCTGGAAGCTCCCGTCATGCTCATTATCCTGCTCATCACCTGTAAAGAAGATGCTTTCACAGTAAAAGATATTACCCAAGCCAACCTGGTTGCGTTCATGCTGATCGTCATGGCGGCATTCATGGGACTGCTCAACAGCTACCGCGAGATCTGCAAAGAGCGCGAAATTTTATCGAGAGAAGTGTACGGCGGACTGGATATTCCCGCCTACGTACTTTCCAAAATGCTCGTGTTGTCCGTGATCGGAATCGCACAGTGCGCCATGCTGTTTGGCGGTAGCCTGTTTTTTATCGACTTTGCTTTTGCAAAACCTCTGCCCGATTTTCTGCTTTGCTTCGCCGCTATGGCTCTTACCAACATTTCTGTCACGGCATTCGGCCTTCTCATTTCTGCCCTGCTGAAAAAATCGGAAAGCGCTGTCCTGCCTGTACTTATGATCATCATCATGCAAGTCGTTTTCTGCGACTGTCTGATCGCGCTCGAAGGCGGTGCGAAAATTCTGCGCTATATCACTCCTTCCGCCTGGGGCATTGCCGTGTTCGGTAAAGTATGCGAGTTAAACAGCTGGTATCCGGGCATCGTAAGCAAAGACCTGTATGATCTGAATGCATTCCTTTCTCTCGGTATTCTTGCCGCGTTTACCTTTTTGTTTATTACCCTTACGATCGTCATTCTTCGCCGCGCTTACCGCCAAAAAGACTGATCTTGTTCAAAATTTATCGGTGTGACGCATTGCACGCCATTATGGAGATTTTTATGGAAAACATTCCAAGCGATCCTTTTTTGTTATTGAGTTTTCTGAATATGAAACTGCGCGATTTTTATCCGTCTCTTGCCGACCTTTGCGATGATCTCGCACTGGATAAACAGGAAATTCTTGACAAAATGCAGAAAATCGGCTACTCATACGATGAAAAGGGCAACCAATTTGTCTGAAAGTTTTTCGAAAACAGACGTTTTGCCCCAGGACAACTTTGAACGTCTGCGAACAAATATCTACGGAAAAAGCAGACCGCGATGAAATCATCGCGGTCTGCTTTTTTAATGATACTTTATCAGCTCTCTGCGGGGTTATCATGCACCTGCACTTTTTTACGCGTTCTTGCGGAAAACCTGTAAAGGACAAAGGAAACTGCGACGGCCACCAGCAGACCATACAGCAAAAACGGGCCCGCCACGGTCGGTATGATCCCCACACCCATATTCTCCCCGTAAGATTCCACCAGTCTGCTTTCCGCCGCTTTGCAAATCATTACCGTTAAAACGACGGGCGGCAGCCACGATAAAAATATTGTTAGGCTCGGTTTGTTCATGTTCACAGCTGCCAACGTGTACGCTATGCTACACAACAACAATAAAAATAAAGGAATCGTACCGACTGTTCCCATCGTATCCAAAGCTCTCCAAACCGTAATTTTTATTTGAAAATACGGATTCTCCGCTTTCAGAACCGAGAACGGAAGAAAAAATAAACCGCCGCGATCAGTACCGCAGCAATAATAATATCCGCCCTGAATCGGATCAACAGCCCGACAATTTTCCTTTCGCGACAAAGATAACACAAATATACCGCCAAGACTGCCGCTACGATCACCCCTGCCGATACGATTTCGGAAACGCGTGCAAACAGTCCCGAACAGGCAATAAACAGCACTGCTGCCGCCAAAAAATGAAAAAAGACAATCAAGGAATATTTTTTGCATGAAACCTTATTCTTCTTTGTAAAAATAGCATACCCGATCGCTATTCCTGCCGTAAAAACAAGTATGACAAACGAAAAAATTACGTTTTTCCAACCGTTGTCAGTAAAAAAGCCAACCACCAGCCATGCGGAAAAAGCAAGTGCAAAAAAAGTGTCCGCCACCGCAAAGAGAACCCCGTATTTCTTTGCGACGTTATCCTTGTCCGTACTGCTGTCCTTTGAGAGCCGTTCTTCCTCCGGCCCGCTTAGTTCTCCCCGCATCAAATCGTCGATACTTATCCCATAAAATTCGGCGATCTCAGGGAAAAGCGATACGTCCGGCATAGTCTCTCCCCTTTCCCACTTCGAAACTGATTTATCCGAAACCCCGAAATGTTGTGCGGCCTGCTTTTGGGTCAATCCTCTGTCCTTGCGAAGTTTCGCCATCAACGCCGAAAATTTTTGAACGTCCATGCACACCTCTCGTAAATTCTTTTTCTCACATTTTAACAAAAAAAACGGTCTGATGCAAATCAAATAGAGAAACCAAAAGCAGAATTAACCCTGCGCAACTCTCCTTTTAGGCGAATCGAAACTCGTTGTTCGTGTAGAAATTATTACGTCTGCTCTGAATCGGCTTACATAGCAAAAACAGCCGCGGCGGGGCGGTATTTACCCCCCCCCCGGTGTTATTTACCGAAATTAAAAATCTCGTATTTTCTCTTTTATCCGCGTCTTTTTCTTTGTCACTCTCGCTGCCGCTATGTTCACATAAAGTGCAGTCCGCATTTTCGGAAGAGTTATCCGCTTTTTTATGCGCATCCGTTTCTGTTGACATGCCGGCATTTTCACTTTCCCCTGCATTGGTCAATGTATTTTCTTCGGAACCTTCGCAAGGTTTTTCTGTTTTCTGCGGCGGGTAGACCGCAAACTTTTCCGCAACGTCAGGCTTGCTCGTGTAGAGCAACCACACAAAATACACGATCGCGGCGACGCCCACGACCGCCGTCAGCAATATTTCCTGCCAGCACCAGACGTCCGAAAAAGCGCCGAATCCCAAACCGCGGACATTGGAAATTATGTTTCCGCAAAAATTAAACGTTGCATGGATAAAAGCACAGGTAAAGACGCCCGCGCCGCGGAACATACAGATAGCGAGCATACTGCCGATCAGAAAAGAATATCCGACCTGCAAATACACCGCCCGAAAATCCGCCCAACAGATTTACAAGATGCAAGCATCCGAACATCGCGCTTGAAACGATGACGGCGACAAACCGTCCCTTTTTCCCTGTACCCGTTTTACCGAGCACAAAGGGGAAAATCACGCCGCGGAACGCCGTTTCTTCAAACAGTCCGACGCCGATACATTCGATCGCAAACGCAAAAAAAGACAATCCGTTTCCCGTTAAAAACGCTGTACCGTTTGCGAGCGCTATAATGGGCAAATTATTGACCGCAACGACAAGCGCAGGGATCGCAAAAAGCAGAGCTTTCCATTCCCCTTTTTGCACGAAAAATACATGACGTATCCCCATTTCCAAAGCGAGCACAATCATCACAGCGGCAAAAAGAATACGCACGAGCCCCAGTCCCAGCATCTGGGACAGCATATGATTTTTGGTAAAGAGTTCGCCCATCCACTGCGTGGGAAACAAAACAAATCCTGCCGTCAAAAGATACAGGATCGCGGCGCTCTCTCCGGGCGTTTTTCGCATGTACAGCATTTTCGCTTGCATTGGTATCCTTCCTTTCCTGATTTTTAAAATGCCGCCGGCATTGCCGGCGGCATATGCTTTTACCGCAATAAAACCTCGTCAGTCTTTCAGTATATATGCAGCACCGAACGCGCCTTCATCCACGTGAATGCTCAGGACTGGCCCAGCGACACGCTGATGAATATAGACGGAGGGCAAACGCTGTTTGAGCATCTGCGTAAATTCGGATACGTCCGTATCCTCTCCGCAACGGCAAACGATCAGCCTGCGCGTATTCTCGGGAACCAATGACACCATTTCCTCCAGCCGCTCCCGCAAACCGCGCGTATTGCCTTTGAAAACGATCTTGCTTTTCAATTCAAAAACAGGGCGCAGATTTAATGTCGTTTTGGCTTTGGCATTGTTCAGCCTGCCGCCAAACAGAAGTCTGTCCAGCGACTCGACCGTGAAAACCATTCCGATCTTCTTTTTCAGTCCTTCCAGATGCTGTGCGACCTCATCAAAGGAAAGCCCGCACTTGACCATGTTGACCGCTTCGTCAACCAAAAGGTGCATGCCCGCTCCGATGGTCGCCGAGTCGATCACGCGGATACGGCCGCCGACCTGACCCGCCGCAAAACACGCCGATGAATAAGTCCCCGAAAGCGCGCTCGACAGCACAATGCAGATCACTTCGTACCCGCTTTCCACCAGCGATGAAAATGTGCGGATAAAATGATTCAACGTCGGCTGCGCCGTCTTGCAAGGACTCAGCTGTTTCATCATCTGCATATAACTCCCGTTGTGCCCGGCAGCATATTCTTCGTAAAAATTCGGTCCGAGCTGGTAATTGAGCGGCACCACACTCAGTACGCCGCGGCTGGATATCTCCTCCGCCGAATACCCTACGGACGAATCGGTTACGATGGCGATCATATTCTCCTCCTTGTCTTTTCCGAATACAGTTTACAGACATGGGCTTGCGCCCGTTTCTTTATCTCTTTTACTCTTTTCATTAAAACCTACGGAATCTTTCATAACGCGCTTCCACCAATTCTTCCGCGGGTACTTTCGATTTTTCCGCAAAGAACTGCGCGACGTCCTTTTTCAGCCCTTCAAAGAACTCATCTGAAAATCCGTTTTCCTCAATGACTCTCTCCACTGCGTGCAATGAAAAAAGATCCTGCGCCGTAAGTTTCAGGCATTCGCTCGCCTGCGCTACTTTTGCGCTGTCCTTCCAAAGAATCGAAGCACAGCCTTCGGGCGAGATCACCGAATATGTGGACGTTTCCGTGATCCATACTTCATCCGCCGCCGAAAGTCCGAGTGCTCCGCCGCTTCCGCCTTCCCCGATGATAATGGAAAGGGCGGGCGTCTTCAATCGGATCATATCCATTATGGATACAGCGATCGCTTCGCTCTGACCGCGCTCTTCCGCTCCGATCCCGCAATAAGCGCCCGAAGTATCTACCAAACACAATACGGGACGGTGAAATTTCTCCGCTTCCTTCATCAGCCGCACGGCCTTCCGATACCCTTCCGGATGCGCGCAACCAAAATTGTGTTCGATCTTGCTGTTCGTATCTTCGCCCTTTTCGATCCCGATCACCGTGACCGGCTTTCCGCAAATATACCCTACGCCTCCGATCACAGCGGCATCGTCCGAAAAACGGCGATCGCCATGCAATTCAATGAACCCTTCCACCAGTTTGCTGATGTATTTTGCCGCCGTAGGCCTGCCCTTTTCGCGGCTCTTCAAAACAATATCATACGCGTTCATGATCAGGCCTCCGCACAATGCAGCTTTAAAAGCGCCGCCAGTTTTTCTTTCATTTCCCTGCGCTCCACGATCAGGTCGACAAAACCTTTCTTTTGCAAAAACTCCGAACGCTGGAAACCTTCGGGCAGTTTCTGGCGCATGGTCTGCTCGATCACGCGCGGCCCCGCAAATCCGATCAAGGCGCCCTTTTCAGCCATAATGATATCCGATTCAAACGCAAACGATGCCGATACGCCGCCCGTCGTCGGATCGGTAAGCACCGAAATGTACAAAAGCCCCGCTTCACTGTGTTTGGCAACCGCCGCGGACGTCTTTGCCATCTGCATGAGCGATATGATCCCTTCCTGCATGCGCGCGCCGCCGCTCAATACAAACCCGATCACAGGTAATTTCTTTTCCGTTGCATATTCGAACGTTTTTGTAATCTTTTCGCCGACCGTATGTCCCATGCTGCCCATCATGAACCGATAATCCATTGAAAACACAGCACATTTCACACCGCCGATCTCCGCTTCGCCGCACACGGCGCCGTCCTGCTCGCCTGTCTTTTCCCGCAAAGAATTTAGCTTCTCTGAATACCCCGGAAAATTCAGAATATTCCCGCCCGTCTCCTCGGCAAACAATTCGCAGAACGTATCCGTACACATCTCGATCCGATCACGCGCACTGAGCTTTTTATAATGTCCGCATTTCGGGCATACCCCGAAATTTTCACGCATCTCATCCGAAAGAATAATTTTTCCGCATTTCTCGCATTTTTCCGCCAGTTTGTCCGGAATCGCCGCTTCCGCAGGCTCCTGCGGCGCGGAATCCTCCGTTCCTTCCAGCGCATTCTTCGGCTTTTTGAAGAAAAATTTCTTTAAATCCTCAAAGTTCACTTGTCCTCTCCTTCCGACACCGTGTCTTACGGACATCCGTCCGCCCCATCAGCATCCTTCCCGCCGTCCTGCCATGTCTTCGCCCCTATACCCGGGCCAGCTCTCTCTGTTCTATGTAAAAGGACAGCGGCAATATTCATTTTCTAAAAATTTCACAGGCTTTTGCAGATTTGCAACTTTATAAAACGCAGCTTACCCGCAAATTCCATGGACAATGAATTGCAATACATTGTCATATTTTGACAAGCCGGATAACTTTTTATTTATAATTTTTTAAGTATTTATCCAGGAAATTCGTGCAATACGTGCCGTCCTTAAATTCGGGCTGGGCAAGAATATCGCTGGAAAGTTCGGCATTCGTATGCACTCCGTCAATCACCAGTTCACACAGCGCCGCCTGCATTTTGCGGATCGCTTCCGTACGTTCGCGCGCATACACAATGAGTTTTCCGATCATGCTGTCATAATACGGCGGAATGACGTAATCCTGATAAATAGCCGTATCAAATCGCACCCACGGCCCGCCGGGAATGTGCATGAATTTGATCTGGCCGCAACTGGGACGGAAATTATTGCGTGCATCTTCCGAATTGATGCGGCACTCGATCGCACAGCCGCGGAAACGAATATCTTCCTGTTTGTAGATAAATTCGATGCCCGCCGCGATACGGATCTGCCATTTTACGATATCAATACCCGTAACATATTCCGTAACGGGATGCTCGACCTGCAGACGCGTATTCATCTCCATAAAATAGAAATGATTGTCTTTATCCAGCAGGAACTCGATCGTTCCCAAACTCGTGTAGTTTACCGTTTTTGCCGCCAGAACCGCACAGCGCATCATTTCTTCGCGCACGTCCTCCCGAAGCGTTACACAAGGGCTCTCTTCGATGAGTTTCTGATTCTTTCTCTGCATGGAGCAATCGCGCTCGCCCAGGCACACTACATTACCCTGGTTGTCCGCTACGATCTGCATTTCCACATGCTTGACGTCCGTCAGATATTTTTCCAGATAAACTTTTCCGTTTCCGAACGCGCTCTGCGCTTCGCTCGAAGCAGTATGCACCGCATTTTCGAAATCTTCTTCCTTCCAGACAATACGGATACCGCGCCCGCCGCCGCCTGCGCTCGCCTTCACGATCACGGGGTAACCGATCTCGCCCGCAAATTTTTTTGCTTCCGCGATGTCCGTGATCTCATCCAGTCCCGGCACGACAGGCACGCCCGCCTTCTTCATTGTGCGGCGCGCTTCGTCCTTGTCGCCCATCTTCGAAATCACCGAATAGTGCGGCCCGATAAACTTGATGTTGCATTTCTCGCAAAGCTCCGCAAAACGCGGATTTTCACTCAAAAGCCCGTAGCCCGGATGGATCGCCTGGCATCCCGTCGCGATCGCGACATCGATGATGGCAGTCATATTCAGATAACTGTCTTTCAAAAGCGCAGGGCCGATACAATAACTCTCATCCGCAAGATTGACGTGCAGAGCCTGTGCATCCGCTTCCGAATACACGGCTACGGTACGTATTCCCATCTCATTGCACGCGCGTATGATCCGCACGGCGATCTCGCCGCGGTTTGCAATCAATATTTTACTGAACATGATTCCCTCACTTCAAGAATTTTTCTGCCTTTAAGGCTTTCGGATACTTTCGTCCCGCCGCAGCTCTACGCTGCCCCGGAACTAAGGCACCTTAAAAAATCTTGAACAGGATCTGTCCGAATTCGACCAACGCCCCGTTCTCCGCGCAGATCTCCACGATCTCCCCGTCTTCTTCCGCCACGACGTCGTTCATAAGCTTCATCGCTTCGATGATGCAAAGGGTATCCCCCTTTTTCACCTTGCTGCCCACCTTTACGAACGGTTCGGCATCGGGCGAAGGCGCCGTATAAAAAATCCCGACCATCGGAGATTTGATGTCACGGTATTTGTTGTAATCCTTGATCTGCGACGTCTCTTCTTCCTGCGGTTTGCTCTCGGGCAGAGTCTGCACATACTGCACCGCAGCCGGCATCATCGGCGCCGTCGCATTCTCTAAACGGATCGAGTAATTCTCCTCCCCCGTCGTTTCGGATATTTCCATCTTCGCAAGTCCGCTCTCCTTGAATACCGCTATGATCTCGCGTAACTTTTTCTTGTCCATTCGGGTTCTCCTTCCTCTCTGATTTTGTAAAAATTGCGTTTATTTCCCGAAATCAGAATAAACGCAATCGCATGCTCTAAATTTTCTTGAACGCTATGCAACCGTTGTGTCCGCCAAATCCGAGCGACGTCGAAAGCGCGAACCGAAGATCGGCTTTCACCGCCGTATTGGGCGTGACATCCAGATCACATTCCTCGTCCTTGACGCGGTAATTTACGGTCGGGGGGACGATCCCTTCATGCAGAGCAAGCACCGACGCGATCGCCTCGATCCCGCCTGCCGCACCCAGCATATGCCCCGTCATCGATTTCGTCGATGAAACGTGCAGTTTGTAAGCGTCTTCACCGAATGCGCGTTTGAGTGCATTCGTTTCCGTCTTGTCGTTGAGCGGCGTTCCCGTGCCGTGCGCGTTTACGTACACATCCCTGTCCGCTTTGATTCCGCCTTCTTCCGCCGCCAGTTCAATGGCTTTGGAAGACGCGACCGCTTCGGGATTGGGCGCCGTCATATGATAAGCGTCATTCGTGCAGCCGTAGCCCACCACTTCCGCATAAATTTTTGCACCGCGCGCTTTCGCGTGCTCGTATTCTTCCAGCATCACGACCGCGCCGCCTTCGCCCATGACAAATCCTGCACGTTCCTTATCAAAAGGAATGGATGCACGGTTTTTGTCCGTACTCTGTGACAGAGCCTGGCAGGATATGAATCCCGCAAAGCACAGCGGCGTGATCGCCGCTTCGCTGCCGCCTGCCAGCATAGCATCCGCATAACCGTGTTTGATCACGCGGTACGCTTCCCCGATGCTGTTCGTAGATGTCGCGCATGCCGTTACGATACCGATATTCGGCCCCTGCGCATTGTATTTGATCGCCACTGTGCCCGATGCAATGTTGGAGATCATCATCGGCACGAAAAAGGGAGAGACCCTGCCCGGCCCTTTTTCAATGAGTTTTGTATGTTCCGCGATCAGTGTATGGATCCCGCCGATCCCCGACCCGATGTACACACCGAACCGATCGGGCGCAATGCTCTCCGCCGTCATGCTGCTGTCTTCGTATGCCTGCGTCGCCGCCGCAACTGCGTACTGCGTATAAAGGTCTGTTTTGCGGACCTCACCCTTCGGCATATACAGCGTGGGATCAAAATCCCGCACTTCGCCCGCCAGCGTGCATTTGTACTCCGATGCGTCAAATTTTGTGACCGTATCGATGCCGCACACGCCGTTTTTCATATTTTCCCACGTTGTCTTCACATCATTGCCGAGCGGCGTTACCGCCCCCAATCCCGTAACAACAACTCTTTTATTCATAAAATCTCCTTCTCGCCCGCCCCGATACCTTTACGAAGCAGACAGGATCGTTATTTTCAAATGAAACAGCGGAATTATTTATTCCGCATCACGCGCCCCTTTTGCAAAGTTTTGCCCTGTTTTTGCAATCACGGTGCAAAGGCGCCCCGACTCTTTTCAAAAAAAGGTTTGCCGCCCATATTGCAGGCTGATTCAAAAATTTAGCTTTGCCAGCGCGTTTAATGAAATACTGTTTTCGAAAAAGCCGAAACCGCGCTTTTGGCTTTTTCCCCTCACGCCGCACGGGCGGCGCAAGCGGAATGAGTGAATGCGCGCTATTTTTTGAACGTGAGCCCTAAACATAGCGCGCAGAGAGAAAACCGGACGCAGAGCCATAGGCGAACGGCGGGGTTTCTCTCCTCTCAAGTATTTTTCGGCATCTCTTTTGCCGAAAAATGCGCGAAGAACGTTTTATATATACATTCCTCCGTCCACTTTCAGCACGACGCCCGTAATGTAACGCGCATCGTCCGAAACAAGGAACTTCACCGCATTCGCAATGTCCTGCGTTTCGCCAAGACATCCGAGCGGGATCTGCTTGTACATCGCCTGTTTCTGCTCTTCCGTCAGAGCATCCGTCATCGCCGTCTTGATAAAACCGGGCGCGACCGCGTTCGCTGTAATGTTGCGCGGCCCAAATTCTTTGGCAACCGTCTTTGTAAGGCCGATAATGCCCGCTTTCGACGCCGCATAATTCGCCTGTCCCGCGTTTCCCATCATGCCGACAACCGAACTGATCGAAACGATCCTGCCGTAACGCTTGCGCATCATGTACGGCGTTACATGCTTGATCATGTTAAAGCAACCTTTCAGATTGATGTCGAGTACTCTGTCCCAATCCGATTCTTCCATGCGCAGGATCAGTTTATCCGCCGTGATCCCCGCGTTGTTCACCAAAATATCGATTTTTCCGAAATCTTTCACGATCTGATCCACAACCGTCTTGACCGCATTGAAATCGGAAACGTCGCACTTATAATAACGCGCCGTAACGCCCGCCTGTGCGAGCGCTTCCAGCGTTTCTTTCGCCGCCGATTCATCGCTGTAATCGACGACAGCTATATCTGTATTTTCTTTGGCAAGCGTGAGCGCGATCTTCGCGCCGATCCCCCTGCCTGCACCCGTAATGAGTGCTACTCTCTTATCCATATTAACCTCTCGGACCTTTTCAGCCTCTCGCCACCAGTCCCGTCAGAACTTTTCCCGGGCCCACTTCGAAAAATTCTTCCACGCCGCGCGCTTTCATGTTCGCAACCGTCGCCGTAAACCGCACGGGCGAACACATCTGCAACGCCAGCGTATGCGCAAAATCTCCCGCATACGGCTGCGCCGTCAGGTTCGCATACACATCCATACGAGGCGCGTTCCACTTCAAACTGCGCAAAAATTCTTCCAGCTTCTCCGCTTCGGGAGCAAGTTCGGGACAATGGAACATTCCCGAAACGCGCAGTTTCATCGCTCTGCCGCCAGCGGCTTTCACTTTCGCCGTAAATTCTGTTTCCGCTTCCGCTCTGCATGCCACGACCGTCTGTTTCGCGCCGTTATAATTCGCCGGATGCTGGTTCACGCCGTCGCACAGCGCTTCTACCGCTTCGGGTGCCAGCCCGATCACCGCGATCATGCACCCCGCCACGCGCTGCGTGTACGCTTCCATCAATTCCGCGCGCTTTACGATCGTGCGGAATGCGTCTTCTTCGGAAAGCACGCCCGCAAAACAAAGCGCAGGTACTTCGCCCACCGAAAATCCACATACACACGCGGGCGCGCCAAGCTCCTCTTCTTTCGCGTACGCGTACGCAAGATCCGCTAAAAACATCGTCGGCTGCGTCAAAAGCGTGCGGTTAAGTTCTTCCTGCGTACCCGAAAGCATCTTTTCTACCGTTCCGGGACGGATACTCTCCGCAAGATCGAACAGCTTTTTCACTTTGGGAAGGTCTTTCACGTCCGAAGCCATGCCGGGCACCTGCGCGCCCTGCCCTGCAAACAGGAAGGCTATACGTCCCATCTGACGCCCTCCATCATTTTCTCCGCCAGCGTCATGACATCGTTGACAATATCCGCCGCCGACTCTTCTTTATTCACCATGCCCGCGATCTGCCCCGCAAGGAAACACCCTTCCTCCGCGTTGCCGTCTTTCGCCGCTTTGCGCAAAGATCCCACACCGTATTCTTCCAGCTTTTCGTCGGGATAGTTGGAATCCGCTTCCAGCTTCGCATACTGGTTGGTATATGCCGTCTTGATCGCGCGGACGGGATGCCCGAGCCTTCTGCCCGTGACCATCGTCGAAATATCTTTCGCCGCCAGCACTTTCTTTTTATATTCCGCGCTCACCGTGCATTCGTTCGCAACAAGGAACCGCGTGCCCATCTGCACACCGCACGCCCCCAGCGCAAACGCCGCGACCATGCCCCTGCCGTCCGCAATGCCGCCCGCCGCCACAACGGGGATCTTCACTGCGTCTACAACCTGCGGCACAAGTGCCATCGTCGTCAGATCGCCGACGTGTCCGCCGCTTTCGCCGCCTTCGGCGATCACCGCGTCCACACCCACGCGCTCGACCATCTTCGCAAGCGCAGTGGAAGCCACCACCGGCAGGATCTTGATGCCCGCTTCCTTCCACATTTTCACAAACCGCGAAGGATTACCTGCTCCCGTCGTTACGACAGGCACCTTTTCTTCCGCAACCATCTTTGCCACTTCTTCCACGTGCGGACTCATCAGCATGATGTTCACGCCGAACGGCTTATCCGTCATGGAACGGCATTTATGAATCTCTTCGCGAACCCAGTCCGCGTTGGCGTTCATCGCCGAGATGATCCCCAGCCCGCCTGCATTGGAAACAGCGCTCGCCAAAGAGGCATCAGCGATCCACGCCATGCCTCCCTGAATGATCGGGTACTTGATACCCAGAAGTTTTGTAAGTTTTGTCTGCATTTTATCGCCTGCTTACTTGTTCGCAACCGCCTCGTCGATCTTCGCGATCAGCTCGCCTACCGTGGAAAGCTGCATATTGTCTCCCAAAGAAATGTCGTACGCCTCTTCGATCTGCATGACAATGTCCACTTTGTCCAAAGAATCAAAATCCAGCTCATCAAACGTCGTTTCAGGCGTGATGTCCAGCTCTTCACCCTTGCATTCGCTCAGAATTTCCTTCAATTTTTCCAACGTAGTCATAATTTTAATCTCCTTCACTGAAAATTTTTTATTCTTATAATATTGTATTGGTATAATCAGTCTTTATTCCATTCCACGATCGCAGCGCCGCTCGTAAGACCGCCGCCGAACGCCACAAAAAGAAGTTTGTCGCCTTTGCGGAACGTACCTTTCTTTGCGTATTCGTCCAGAAGAACCATGATGGAAGTCGCGCTCATGTTGCCGCATCCTGCGATATTCAAAAGTACCTTGCTCTTGTCGATCTTGAACTTTTTCAGGCTTGCGTCGATAATGCGCACATTCGCCTGGTGCGGCAAATACCAATCGATATCCGCAGGCGTAAGTCCCGCTTGTGCGCAGACCTCTTCGATATTCCTGCCCATGGCATTCACAGCGAATTTGTACACTTCCCCGCCGTCCATGTAAATGGACATCTTTTCCTGCTCGATCTGATTGTACGGACTGTTGAGCCCTTCAAAGTTCGGCATACGGATCACATGCGAATCGGGATTGGTGGAAAGTTCTCCGGCAAGCCTGCCTTTGCCTGCCTTCAAGACCATCGCGCCCGTACCGTCGCCGAACAGAACGCACGTCGATCTGTCCGTCCAGTCGACTATTTTGCTCATCGCCTCCGCCGATACGATCAGAACCGTCTTCGCTTTGCCCGACGCTATGAACGAATCCGCCACTTCCATGCAATACAGCACGCCCACGCACGCCGCATTCAGATCGAACGAGGGAGCATTGCAGCCGATCGCTTCGCCTACGATACAGGCAAGCGACGGCGTATACGTGTCACCGCGCATCGTGGCGCATACGATCAGGTCGACGTCTTTTCCTTCCACGCCCGCATCTTCCAATGCCTTCTTCGCCGATCGTATCGCAAGATCGTCCAGGCGCTCCGTCGTGAGCACATGGCGGCTCTTGATCCCCGTACGGGTATAGATCCACTCGTCCGACGTGTCCAGAAACTTAGCAAGATCATCGTTCGTCACGACTTTTTCGGGAAGAGTACTGCCCGTCCCCGCAATATAAAAAGACATATTCCGTCTGCCTCCGGTAATGCTATGCTGACAAAAAACAGCGCACGCGCCGTTTTCCTTCCCATATTATAGTAAATTTGATTCAGCAAGTCAAGCCTTCTCGCGTAAAAGCGGAAAACCGCGACATAAGCCGCCAAAATGTTTAAAAATAAAACAAAAAATGCGCCCGTTTCACAAAAAACGGACGCATTTACACTCTTTACGGAATATTAAGCCTGTTTCGGTACGATCGCAAATGAAAATTCCGCGCTCGTGCAAAGCTTTCCGTTCGCTTCCAGTTTTCCCTTTGCAAAACAGAAAATACCTTTTCTTGCAGTCAGCGCCACCGTCATTACCGCCGTATCCCCCGGCAGCAACGGATTCTTGAATTTTACATTATTGAGCCCCGTATACATCGGCGTCTTGCCCTTGCAATCGGGCAGAAGCGCCACCGCCGTCTGCGCGATCATTTCACACTGGATCACGCCCGGCACGATCGGATTGCCAGGGAAATGCCCCTGCAGAAAAAATTCGTCCCCGCGGATCGTGTATTTCCCTACGGCTTCCCCGTTTTCATTTATTTCCACTTCATCCAGAAGCAACATCGGCTCCCTGTGCGGAAGCAATTCCTTGATCTCTTCTCTGTTCATATCTTTCTCCGTCCTTTCGGCTGTTCTCACCCGTCAGTTCACGAAACGATCCCTTCCGGTTTTTCCCTGTCTTCCGGGAAAAGCGGCCCGCTCACCACCGGCAAAACCACCGGCGCCGCCAATGCCGTCGTCGTCAGCGTCGTAACCGCCGCCCGCAGGTACGGATATAACACCGCCGTGCCCGCCACAACAACTGCGCGGCGATCTTCTTCCGTTTCCGCAGACGATTCAAATACACCCGTAAACGTTACATTCAGATCGAACGGCTTGGGCGAATCTTCCGTCTTTTCGATCTTTACCGTCAACGTTATAAAACAGAGCTTTTCATTCTCTACCGCCCTGCGCACTTTGCGCGAAAACGTGGGTTTGAGCTCCATCTTCGTCCCGTTCTGCGGCCGCACCGCATTCAGCTTGAAACTCATCTCGTCCGCACGGATCCCTTTCAGTGTAAAATCTACATTCTGCATAAATTTCTTCTCCGCTTCGTATTTTCTGCGCAACCTCGGCCGCACCGCAGAAATTTCCCTGAATGCGCTCTGTGTTTGCACCTAATATTATACTTTCCCCCGCCCGTTTTGTCAACATTTCACCCGAAAAAGTTTGATTTTTCCGTCAGATTACAACTTATCTTCAAAACGGCTTTCCCATTATTCCCCGTAAATTACGCTGATGATTTCCCGCACAGACACAATCTTCCCGTATCCGAAAAAGAGCGATACACAACAGGTATCGCTCTTTTTCGTGCGCCGCAGCATTTGCTGTGCGCTGTATCAATGCGCCTTTCGTTCGCCGCCGATATTTTGGCGCTCGCCGTTTTTGTTACAATGCCCGATCAGAGCAAAGACATACCGCGGTCCGTTTCTGTCTCGATGCGGATCTCCGCCGTTTCGCCGGTCATGGCGTCGATATAGGCAAAATACATTCTTCCGCCGTATTCGCCGCGCACTTCATAGACAAGACGCTCTTCCCCGTCTACGGGTATGATCGCCCTGCTGACTCCGTGCAGATCCATCTTCGCCGCCGCGTTGCGTTCGATCCGCTCCATCGGCACTTTCGCCTGCCCGATCTGACGCTCGCAATGATTTTTCAGGTACTGATGCGCATCTAATCCCGTCACAGCACCGCGCTCACAGCAGACTTTCACCATCACGCGATCGGGATAGATCAGCACGCCGTCCTGCTCATACACAAAAGTGATACAGCATTCGCAGTCCGCTTCGCTCACAAACACGGGCCGAAGATTTTCGTAACCGCACTTTTCCAGGAACTTGCGGGCGATATGCGTACAATGTTTTGCGTCAAAGTTCTCGGTGCTGCACTGCTCGTAACTGTCAAACATCGCCAAAAGCCCGCCCTGCTCCGTGATCTGCGCATAGTACGATCTGCCGGCATCGTCCGTAAATTCGAACGTGTATGCCGCATACGATCCTTCCGTCTTACCCGTGCAACGCAATTCGCTCACCTTATAATCGGAAAAATATTCGTTCGCCAGTTCCGTCGCACGTTCCTCGGATACCGTTTCCAATTCCGACAGATGATCCGCCGCACCTTTTCCCGCCAATTCACTGCGCACCGTTTCGTTCATTTCCTCGATTCCAGCCGTCAGACGTTCAAAATTTGCAGCAAATTCGCCGTCCGTTGCCCACATCGATTCCGCACTCGCCGAACCCGCACTCTCGATCAGCGCAGGCATCGCATAGCGCACCGACTCCATCGAAGTGTACAGATATTCGATTACTTCCTCTTCCTGTGCGTTCAGCGTGCCGCCTGCCGCCACCTTGTACAGCAATGCCGACGCATAGTCGCCCGAACGGTTGAAAAATGCCGTCAGTCTGGCCGCCGCATAGCTGTCTACGGGCAAATTTTCCACGCAACGCTCCGCCAACCTACAGCGTACCAACATGTCCGCCAAAAGTTTCTGCGTTTCATAGTTTCCCTGCGCAATGCGAACCTTCGCAAGATCGGCGTCCAGCATTTCGACTTGCTCGGAAAGTTCGTATACGTTCGCCTGATATCCGTCCAACGCCGCACTCTTCGTATTGACAAGATCGAAATACCCGACCGTCACGATCGCACCCAGCGCCAGCACCGCCACCGACAGCGACACCACTGCCGCCAACCAGCCGCCAAATCCGGGCGTCTTCTGCGCACGCTCTTCGCGCCTGCGCTTTTCTTCCGCCAGCTTTTCCGCCTTCATCGCACGGTGATGCAGTTTTTCCTCTTCCGCGCGCATTTCGCGTTCCCGCTTTTCCTGCTGTTTCGCCGCCAGTTTCTCCGCGCGTATACGCTCCCGTTCCGCCGCGGCTTCCAGCTTCGCCTGCTTCTTTTCTTCCTTTTTCTGCGCTTCCTCGATCCTGCGCTGCGCACGCATATCCTCGCGCTCCGCCGCGGCTTCCAGCCGCGCCGTACGCGCCTCGGCTGCGGCAAGCTCTTCGTTTATTTCCCTGTTTTCTGCGTCATGCATGCATCCGTTTTTGCCGCAGTTTCCCGAACACTTTCCGTTTCTTTCTCTTTCTTTCATGTTCCGCCCTCCTTAAATCGCAAACACGTGCTTGCCGATCGTGATCACCGTCTCGCGCGAGAAGATCCATTCGCTCGTCGCCGTGACAGGATTGTAATAGTACAGGCATCCGCCCGTCGGATCCCAGCCGTTCAACGCATCTTTCGCGGCATTGATCGCCGTCTGGTCGGGCGTCAGATTGATCTGCCCGTCGCTCACCGCCGTGAATGCATGCTTCTGGTAGATCACACCCGAAATCGTATTCGGGAAATCCGGACTCTTAACGCGGTTAAGCACGACCGCTCCGACCGCAACCTGTCCCGTATAACTCTCTCCGCGCGCTTCTCCGTAAATACAGCGCGCCAGCAGATAGGTATCCGAATTGGTATAACCGTTACTGCTGCTCTGCGATCCGCTTCCGTTCGCCTGCTCCATCATTCCGAGCGCTTCAAATGTCTTTTTGCCAACAATTCCGTCTGCCGTCAGTCCGTTTTTGCGTTGAAAATACTTTACCGCTTCTTTTGTCTTCGGGCCATAGATCCCGTCTACACTACCCGTATAATACCCCCACCGACGCAGTTTCTCCTGTACGGTCTTTACATCGTTGCCGCGGCTGCCTTCTTTGAGCACCGCCGCTTCGATATCCTGTCCGTATGCCGCCGCATCATCCAGTTTGGAAGTCTGCTGCACGGAAAACAGTACGATCGCCGCAAACGCGACAACCAGCGTGAGCGCCAGCGCGCCCGCACGAATCATTTTACTCATTCTTCCTCCTTCCTTCTTAAAAACAGTTTGTTTCCGCAAAAAAAGGAGGATTTCACCTTAATTTGCGAAAAAATTCTCGATCAGTTCCAGCAATCTGGAACGATAACGGATCGTGTTACCCTTGGCTTCCCCCGAAAAACACAGGGGCGGATAGACAACACACCACCAGTTTGCCCCCGATCCCGTGCCAAGCTCAACGATCAGCGCATCGTAGATCCCCGCTTCCAGCGTAACACCTTCATAGACCCTGTCGGGAAATTCCTCCGCGCTAACCCGCGCTTTCGATGTGTAGGAAAAACCGTTTTCCGCCAGCACTTCGTCCGCAACGCGCTCGATGGCGGCAAGGTTTTCTTCCAGCGCCCCGATCGCCTCTTCTTTGCTCTCGCACTGCGCCGCCACGGGAATCAGAAACTGCACAATGGCGTCCTTTACTTTATATTTGACCGCCTGATCTTCCGTTGAATCCGAATTGGCGCGCACGTGCATGCGTAAATACGCCGAAGTCTGCGGCTGAGTCTCCTGCATCGTAACCGCTACCGTCAGGATTAGTATGAATAAAACACCAAAAACTATACAAATTTTTTTCATGGTACGCTTCCTTTCTGTTTGTGAAACTATTATTGCCACCCCTACTCTCCTTTATACCTTCACGTCCGAAAATAGCAGACAGTTTTTGCATTCAGGCGTTCCCCTCGCGCACCGTTCCTTTCCGTTCTCACTTTTTCATACCTTTTCAAATGCCGTTCGTCCCCAAAGAAAGCCGTCAGGGCGCTCAAAAAATGCGCGTCCTGACGGCTTTTGAATCCTATAAACTTTCCTTTCTGTGTTTTCGGACAAATTTCACTGCAACAGATAATTTAACGGTTTGCCCCACTATCGTATGTAAAAACGCTCGGAATAGGCAGGAAAATGTTTACTGCGACGAATAACTTAACAGCTTGCCCCACTATCGTATGTAAAAACCGCTCGGAGTTGTCAGGCAGATGTTCACTGCGAAGAATAATTTAACAATTTGTCGCGCGGCCATAAGTAAAAAAAGCTCAAAATTGTTGTTTCGGTACGATGCGCACGAAAAACGGCGGACGAAACTTCTCCGTTTCGTCCGCCAAAAATTTTCAAAATTCTATTTTTTACACGGTAAAGAATGTTCTGCGATCCTCCCTGCAGAACCCGCCATACGAAGCTGAAACGCTCAATACAACAGGCGCGCCGTTTCGGGCAGAGTCATGACCGAACTGTTATCCCCGCGCACGGTAAAGTATTCGTCGTGATACGTTTTATGCGGGATCATATACACGCGTTTTCCCCGCCATTCGCCGTTCACGCTGTCGGTAAACCTGCGGCGAGAAAGAATGTACGCGAACAATCCGTAGTTGAGCTCCACGATCGCGTTCTCATAACCTTCTGCAAAACATTTTTTGATCGCGCATTTGACCTTGAAAGCCATATACGAATCAGAAATAATATACCCCGAACCCTTGCAATGCGCACATTTCTTCGTGAGCATGGAAACGATGTCGCTCTTTACTTTCTTGCGCGTAAACTGCACAAGCCCGAGTTCGGTCATTGCCGTCACGTTGCACTTTGCACGGTCTTCGCGCAGATGATCTTCCAACTCTTTCACGACCGCGGCACGATGTTCTTCGCTGACCATATCGATGAAATCCACGACGACAATCCCGCCCAGATTCCGCAGGCGAACCTGCCGCGCGATCTCTTTCGCCGCCAAAAGATTGGTGCGGAATACCGTATCTTCCAGACCCGATCCGCCCGTAAATTTCCCCGTATTCACATCGATCGCCGTCAGCGCTTCGGTGCGGTCAAAAATCAGATACGCCCCGTTTTCCAGCGGAACGCGCGTGCTCATCAGACGGTAAACCTGCTCTTCCAGCCCGAAAAACTCGAACATCTCGCGCTCTCCGTCATAGCGCACCAGCTTGCTCTTGCTCCGCGTACGGCGGAAAGCCGCTTCCACTCTCTGATAACTCTTGTCGTCGCCAATATAAATCTTATCCACATCCGAAAGATCAAAATCACGCAAAAGCCGCACATGCACGTCCGCATCGCGATAGATAAGATCGCCCACCGAAGCATTTTTGTATGCTTCCAGCGCTTCCGCATACAGTCCGCGCAGGTATTTGACTTCGTCTTTCAGATCGGCAAACTTCACGTTCGGCGCATTCGTGCGCATGACAATACCGCCATCACCGCCCGCCAGTTTTTCCGCTTGCTTCATCAGCTGCGCACGCAACGCTTCATCCGTGATTTTGCGCGATACCGCACAAAAATCCGCCCGCGGAAGAAAAATCACGTTTTTACCTACAAACGAAAGACACATACTAAGGCGCGCACCCTTGCTGCCGATGGGAGATTTCGCCACCTGCACCATCACTTCGTCGCCCGCTTTCACGTTCAGCTGCATCGGCTCCACAGCCGCGCCCGCCGCCTCCGCCGGGATGTCCCCCGCATACAAATATCCGTTCTTTTCCCGCCCGAACGCCACAAAAGCAGCCTGCATCCCTTCCAGTACGTTGACGACCCGACCTTTATAAATATTGCCGGATATTTCGGTGGAACTGTCCGTATCGAGATGAAACTCGACAAGCTGACCACCCTCGGTCACTGCCGCAAAGCAGTCTTCCCCGAAGTAGTCAAAATACATATTCTTTTGCATCTATAAACCTTGCCGCGCCCGCAGGCGCGAAAATAAAATACCAAGAAACGGAATACAATTAATCCACTTATTATTTTACCACATGAATTTGCCCTTTGCAATAGTTCTTTAAAAAAAACGGCGCATTTTCCTTAAAAACCTATCAATCACACTACTTTTTTTGGCTATTACGAATTTTCGTAATGATTATTGTATAAAAATTCCTCTTCTTGCAAAAAATTGTCTTATCCGGGGGCTTCGCTTCCGCCCAGATACACCGATACGGGAGCGCGTATATCCGCCTGCGAAACCATCTCCAAAAACTCATCCTGCGAAAGCACGCAGACCAATTCGCCGCTCTCGTCAAAGAGCAGAAGTTCGAGATATTTTCCCCGTTCGAGAAAGGATATGGCTCGCCGCACGGAACTGCTTTGCAGAAGCGCTACGCGCTTTACCTGCATTCCGCGCGCAAGTCCGCGCGAAAAATCCTGAAAAAAACGTGTATACCGCTCATCGCGCGCGCCGAATGTTCCGAACAGCACAAACAGAGCAAAAAACAAAATGCTGACATTCGGGCTCTGAAAACAACTCGCGACAAACAGCGCACCCAATGCACAGGACATGCCGATCCCCACCCCGAGCATACACCTGTGCGCAAAGGTATCCCCCTTCCATTTTACCAATAAACAACACAGAATGCGCCCGCCGTCCAGGGGGTACGCAGGCAAAAGATTGACGACGGCGAGGAATGCCGACGCGATCGCCGCCGTATCGGTATAGGGATAGGTATCGGGAAAGAGCCACCAAAGCGCCACAAACCCTGACGCACAGGCGGCATTGATCAAAGGACCTGCCAACGCCAGACGGATCTCGTCGGAAAGAGGGATCCCCTCGATATCCCCCGAAACGACCGCACCGCACGGCAAAAGCCGCAGGCGCGACAGCCTGCATCCTATGCGCGCCGCATACGCGGCATGGCCAAATTCATGGATCACCGCCACCAGCGTATACACGAGAAACAAAAAGAGCTGCCTTTTGTACAGGAACCACAGTCCGAACAAAAGAAAAAGCGGATGCACGGAAACCGTGAACCGCTTTTTTGCGGCGCTTCCGGTTTTTGCGGCGTTTTTCCCGCCGCGGAAAAACGCCGCGAACTTTGTCGTAAATTTCTGCATTTTTCGCTCAGATCATCCCGATATTTTTACGCGCCTTTATACGTTCCAGACAATGTCGTTGTTTTCGTTGACCGTAAACGACGTGATCAGAGAACCGGCATCGTACATGGATACCGAAACGGAGGCTGAACCGTCCGTAAAGCCGACGGGAATGGTCGCAAAAACCGTCTCCCCCGCTTCGACGTATGCGTGCGTAAGGCCTGTGATGACCGTCGAGAAAGAAGTCGTATGCGAAACTTCCACCGTGTAGCCGTTTTCACCCTGCGCCACGTTCTGCACCGTGCCGCCATACGGCGCATACACGCTGCATTCGCCCTGGAACGTCAGTACGCCCGTGTCCGAAACCGTACAGACGATCTCCGAATCGGATACCACGGGATACAGCGTAAGTTCCGAATACGTCCGGTCATCCTGTACCGCCGCAGGCGTGTCTTCCGTTACCAGTCCGCGGAAAAATGTATTGATCGCACTGTTTTCCCAGAACAGGTTGGTCAGCAAAATGGTTGCGCACAGCGCACAGATCGCCACAAATTCCGCGATCAGCACCTTCCCGTCCAAGAATTTCTTCCGCGGCGCTTTGGGTTCTTCTTCGCTATATACGCGCGGTTCACCGTAATCGGTAATATTCTCCCCTTCCGCCACACTCTCGTCATACTGCGCGTTTTCCACACGCTCGTTGACCGTTTCCACGACCTGCTCTTTCAGTTCCGTCGGCTCTTTTCTGCGCTTGCTGCGCTTTTTCGTAACATTGAGAGTATTGACGGGTATTTCGAGCATCTCTGCATAGTCGATGGTTTCGCTCATAACTCATTTCCTCCGGTTTTTGTTCGTTGTATTTGTATTGTATGCGCCTTTTTCCGCTTTCAGAACTCTTTTTCGAAATTTTTTCGTAATTGTTTGCACCTTTTTGATTTTTCCTGTATAATATGATCAGTCGCATTTTTTCAGTCTGAATAAGGGCATTGCGATTCAATACAAGATAAATCTATTCTTCGGGTATAAAAAATATGAAAATTTCCGAACTTTTCCAAAAGAAAAAGGCGGTCTATTCCTTTGAGATTTTTCCGCCGAAACCGTCGGCAGAACTTTCCGCCGTGCAAGGCACCATCAAAGAGCTATCCGCCCTGCACCCCGACTATATTTCCGTGACTTGCAGTGCGGGCGGTTCGGGAAATTCGCGCACGGGCGAGATCGCAAAGCTGGTCAGAAGCCTCGGCGTTGAACCTCTGGCGCACGTCACGTGCATCAATTCGGATAAAACTTCCGTACGTGCCGCGCTCGACTTACTGCAGGCGGACGGGATCGAGAACGTCCTCGCGCTCCGCGGCGACCGCATTGCAGGCGCTGAGGACAGCAAAGATTTTGCGCACGCGTGCGACCTTGTAAGCTTTATCCGCGAAAACGGCTACGATTTCGATATTGCGGGCGCCTGCTATCCCGAATGCCATCCCGAATGCTCGGATATTCTCACCGATATCCGCAATTTAAAGAAAAAAGTGGACGCAGGCGTCACGCACCTGAACACACAGCTGTTTTTCGACAACGAAGACTTTTACCGTTTCCGCGACATGCTCTCGCTGGCGGGCATCGACGTACCCGTTCAGGCAGGCATCATGCCGCTCGTTAAAAAAGGGCACGTCGACCGTATCATTTCCCTTTCGGGAGCCAAGATCCCCGCGAAAATTTCGCGCATGATCTCCCATTTCTACGACAAACCCGACTCGCTCATGGAAGCGGGTATTGCCTATGCAGTCGATCAGATCGTCGATCTGCTTTCGGCAGGCGTACGCGGCATTCACCTCTATGTTATGAACAACCCCTATGTGGCGCGCCGCATCAGCGAAAGCGTTTCGCACATTCTCGGAGAGATCAATGCAGATTGACCGCGAAGAATTTTTACGTTACCTGGGCTGGAAAGGGCAGGAAACGGACAATACGTTCCTTCAAAAACTGGACGAATCCGCAAAGCAATGTCTTGCCATGACTGCGCCGCGTTCCGTCGTGCGAAAGTTTGAACTCACCGACAGTCTCGAACTCAGAGGCACAGGTTTTTTTCTTGAAGGAAGCGACATCTGCGAACACCTGAAAGGCTGCAGAGAAATCTATCTGATGGCGGCGACTGTCGGGATCGGAGTGGAACGGGAACTGATGCGGCTTACGCAAAAAAGCGCAAATGCCGCTCTTTTGTTCGATACCGCGGCAAGCTGCGCCGTCGAAAGCTATTGCGATGACGTCTGCGACGACCTGCAAAGGGGCAACCCTTTTCTGCTCACTGCGCGCTTTTCCTGCGGTTACGGGGATTTCCCCCTGACCGCGCAGAAAGATATCTGCAAACTTCTGCGCACCGATTCGCAGATCGGGCTGTGCTGCGACGAAAGTTATCTCTTGACGCCGCGCAAATCCGTAACCGCCGTCGTCGGAATCAGCCGCATCCCCTATGTTCCCGAGAAAGCGCCTGTGCGCTGCATGCACAAGTGTTCCGCCTGCAAAAATGCGGGCTGCGCTTTCCGAAAAACGGAGTAAAACCTATGGATTTTTTAAAATTTCTTTCAGACAATATTGTCGTTTTCGACGGCGCTTTCGGCACGCTTTTGCAGAAAAAAGCGGGAAACGTAGGCACGATTCCGGAACGGCTGAACATAGAAAGACCTGAACTGATCGCCGAGATCCACCGCGAATACGCGCGCGCAGGCGCGGACGTGATCACCTCCAACACATTCGGAGTGAACGAGATCAAAGTCGGCTCGGCTTCTCTTTCCGAAAAACTCATTCGCGCCGCGATCGGCCTTGCCCGCACGGAAGCGGGAAAGAATAAATTTGTGGCGCTCGACATCGGCCCTACCGGGCAGCTCCTGGAGCCGATGGGCAGTCTGTCTTTTGAGGGCGCATACAATGTCTTTGCGAATGTCGTCGAAGCGGGAAAAGAAGGTGCGGACGTCATTCTGATCGAGACCATGGCGGATCTGCAGGAACTGCGCGCCGCGCTTTTGGCAGCAAAAGAGCACAGCGACCTGCCCGTACTCTGTTCTATGACCTTTGAAGAAAATGGCAGGACATTCGCAGGCTGCGACCCTGTCTGCTACGCAATGACGGCTTCGCCGCTTGCGGACGCCGTGGGCGTAAACTGTTCGCTCGGCCCCGATAAACTTCTGCCCGTCGTGCGCACGATCCTTGCCAATACCGACAAGCCCGTCATCGTACAGGCCAATGCGGGACTTCCCGACGCAGATCTTCATTACAGCATCGGCGCCGAAGAATTTGCCGAAACGTATGAAATTTTTGTGCGCGAAGGTGTCCGTATCATCGGCGGCTGCTGCGGCTCGACGCCCGAATACATCGAAAAACTGCGGGCCATTGCCGATCGTTCCAAGCCTTTTCGGTCTGTCCGCGTACCCCGTTCCTGTGTCTGCAGCGCAACGAAAGCCGTCTTTGTCGACGGTGTGCGCGTGATCGGCGAACGCATCAATCCCACAGGCAAAAAAGCGATGAAGCAGGCGCTTCTCGAAAAAAATTACGGATTTGTACGCACCCAGGCCATCGAACAGACTGACGCGGGCGCCGATATTCTCGACGTCAATGCAGGACTTCCCGAAATCGATGAAAAGGAAACGCTCATACGGCTTATCCGCGAAGTGCAGACAGTCAGCGACCTGCCCGTTCAGATCGACTGCGGAAAACCCGATGCCATCGAAGCCGCCCTGCGCATTTACTGCGGCAAGGCAATCGTCAATTCGGTAAACGGCGAAGAAAAGACGCTCCGCGCCATTCTTCCCCTCGTCCGCAAGTACGGCGCGGCGGTCGTGGGCCTTACCATGGATGAACGCGGTCTCCCCCACACCTGCGCCCAGCGTGTGGAGATCGCCGAAAAAATCATAAAAACCTGCGCCGAATACGGGATTCCCGAAGAGGATATCTACATAGATTGCCTCACTCTCACCGCCAGCGCCGAACAGGGTCAGGCGGAAGAAACTTTGCAGGCAATGCGCGAGATCAAGCAAAAATACCGCGTCAGAACCGTTCTGGGTGTGAGCAACATTTCTTTCGGGCTACCCAATCGCCAGATCGTCAATACAGCTTTTTTAACCGCCGCTATGTTCGCAGGACTCGACTGTCCCATCATCAACCCGAATATTCCCGAAAATATGCAGGCCGTGGCGGCGTACAAAGTTTTGAGCGGCGAAGACAAAAACTGCGCTGCCTATTCCGAAAAATACGGCAATGTGAAAATCGCGACGTCCGTTACTTCTTCAGCCGCGGCGCCCGCTGCGCAGTCGTTTGACGATATTTCCCATGCCATACGCAAAGGATTGCCCGAAGCGGGCGCGATCGCGGCAAAAATGCTGCAGACGATCCCGCCACTCGAACTCATTGACCGTTATCTGATCCCTGCTCTCAATGCGGTGGGCGACGAATATGAAAAGGGAACGCTGTTCCTGCCGCAGCTGATTTCGGCGGCGGAGAGCGCAAAGCTCTGTTTCGACGAAGTCAAAAAGCTTCTGCCCGGCGAAAGCACCGCACGCGGCAAGATCGTGCTTGCAACCGTGCGCGGTGATATCCATGATATCGGTAAAAATATCGTAAAGACCGTCCTTGAAAATTACGGATACAAAGTCATCGACCTGGGCAGGAACGTCCCGCCCGAGACGATCGCCGAAACGTGCGAACGCGAACACATTCTTCTTTGCGGACTCTCTGCGCTCATGACGACGACCGTGCCTTCCATGGAAGAAACCATTCGCCTTTTGCGGTCAAGGTGTCCCGATTGCCGCGTTATGGTGGGCGGCGCAGTGCTCAACCCCGAATACGCCAGAAAAATCGGCGCGGACTGGTACTGCAAAGACGCCAACGCCGACGTAAAGATCGCAAGATTTATCTTTGAAAACGGCGAAGAAGTGCCTGCTTTGCGCTGAAAAATTTGCAAAAAGCAGAT
>CATYEP010000005.1 GCA_958405585.1 uncultured Eubacteriales bacterium | reverse complement strand
GAGCGTCAAACCCATGGCGAACGGCAACTTTGCAACGAGCGTCAAACCCATGGCGTACGGCAACTTCGCAATGTGCGTCGAACCCATGGCGAACGGCAACTTCGCAAAGAGTGTCAAACCCATGGCGTAAGGTAACTTCGCAACGAGCGTCAAACCCCATTGCGTAAGGTAACCACATGGCTTGTTTATGACCCTGTAACGTATGGAGACAGGGACGGGGCAGTTTGTCGAAAGAGGGGAAGAAAGCGGAAAAACGGAAACGTTCTTGCCTTTTTGGGGAAAGTGTGATATAATGCAGAAAAAAAATAGCCTTGGCGCGAAGCGCCGCGGAACAGGAGAAGGCTGTGGAGAAGAAAGTATATCTTTTGGAAGACGACGCGAACATCGGAGAACTGGTGAAATGTGCGTTGGAGATGTCGAACATACAGATCGAGTGTTATGAAACGGTGTCGTCGTTTATGGCGGCGGTAGAGAAGAGCGCGCCTGTGGCGGCGCTTCTGGATATCATGCTTCCGGACGGAAACGGGCTGGACGTATTGGCAAAATTGAAGCAAAAGTACCCGTCGATGGGAGTTATCATGCTGTCGGCGCTGGGGCAGGAGACGGACAAAGTGCGCGGGCTGAACCTTGGGGCGGACGATTATATCAGCAAGCCGTTCGGGGTATTGGAGCTGACGGCGCGCGTGAACGCGCTGTTGCGGAGGTCGGGCGGTACGGCGTCGCTGGTGCGCGGGAACCTGTCGCTGGACGAAGAGACGATGACGGCGACCCTGCGCGGGGTAAAATTGGAGCTGAACAATAAAGAGTTCAATCTTTTGAAGTATCTGATGCAGAAGGAAGGGAAAGCGCTCACGCGCGAGAATATTCTGAATGCGGTATGGGGGTACGACGAAGGCGAAACGCGCACGGTGGACAATCATGTGGCGCGGCTTCGCAAAATGGGCATCGATTACATAGAGACGGTATTCGGTGTGGGATACAAATTTGTGTACAGGGAATAGAAAGTGCGGAAAAGGATCTTATTGGTAACGCTGCTGGTATCGGTGGTGGGTATCGTGTTGCTGTCCGTTCTGTATTCGGCGGTTTTTTACGATCAGTCGGTAGAAAAGACATACGGGCAGCTGAAAATTTACATGAAAGTATATTCGGAAGAATTTCTTTCGGCGGAGTTTTCGGAGGGGACGGCGCAGGCGCTTTCGGAGCAACTGGGCGGAGCTCGTGTGACGTTTTTGCTGCGGGACGGTACGGTGATCGCGGACACGGCGGCGGACGGGGCATTGGAGAATCATCTGGAGCGGGAAGAAGTGCAGGAAGCGCTGAGCGGCGGCGAAGGGTATTCGGTGCGGCAGAGTGCGACGCTGCGGGAGAATCTGGTGTATTATTGCCGTGCGTTTGAGGGAAGTTTTCAGTTGCAGGACGGAACGCAGGAAGAAGGCGTACTGGTGCGCATTGCGGTGAAAGCGGATTCGGGGTATGCGATCTTTGCGGACGCGCTCCCGACGATGGTATGGTTTCTGATCGTGGACATCATGTGCTGTCTGTTTGTGGCGTGGCTGGCGACGTCGTTTATTTTGCGGCCGGTGGAGAAGCTGACGCTGGAAGCGGCGCACGGCGGCGGGAAGGAAGTACAGACGGAATACGCAGAGCTGAAACCGATCGCGAAGATGATGAACGACATGAATGCGGACCTTCACGAAAAAGTGGAGAAGATGAAGGAAGACAGCCGCATTGAAAAGCTGATCTTAAACAGCATGGAACACGGGATCGTGCTGTTTCGGGATTCTGCAGACGTAATACTGATCAACCGCACGGCGCGGCGGCTTTTGGATTATGAAAAGAACGAGCCCATTCCCTGTTTTATCAACGATCGGGAGATCGCGGCGATCCTTGAAAGCGGCGAAAACGCGGCGGTGGTACGAAAAATCGGCGGACGGTATTACAGTTTACGGTTCACGTTCAATGAAAAGATGCGAGTGCTTCTGATCACGGACGTGACGGAAACGACGCAGGCGGCGCAGTCGAAGAACGATTTTATTGCGAACGTGACGCATGAAATGAATACGCCGCTGACGAGTATCCGCGGATTTGCGGAACTGATCGCGGCGGGGGCGATGCCGCCCGAAAAGCTGGAAGGGGTGGCGAAAACGATCATCAAACAGAGCGACCGTCTGGCGAATCTGATCCGAAGCATCATCAATTTTTCGGCGATCGATTCGGACGAGCTTCCCGATTACGAAGTGGATCTGTCCGAACTGGTACACGAGGCAGTATCTTCATTCGAGCCGAAGATCGCGCAGAAGGGCATTGCGCTGACGCTCAGCGCCGATGCGGGCGTAAAGGTGATGAGCAGGCGCGAACGGCTGTTGGAGATCGTCAACAATCTTGTGAGCAACGCGATCCGTTACAATAAGGAGAACGGTACGCTCACGGTAATACTGACAGGCGGCGATACGCCTGTGTTGTGCGTTTCGGATACGGGCATCGGACTTTCGGAAGAGGATAAAACGCGCATTTTCGATCGCTTCTATACGGTCGACAAATCGCACAACGGCGCGGGCGGCGGCTTTGGGCTTGGCCTTGCGATCGTGAAAAAACTCTGCCGCCGCGCGGGCTGGAAACTGTCGGTGGAAAGCGAACTGGGCAAAGGTACCGCTTTCCGCATCGAATTTTGCAGTGAGCCGAACAAAAAAAGTTCTTAAACCGCGCTGTGCATGCCCGTCCGCGTGTAAAGACAGGAGCGGATACGCGGAAACGGAAATAAAGACGAAGCGTAAACGCGGTTGATGGATACGCAAGACAAAATAAAAGTGCAGATAAAGTGTAAATACGGATGAAAAACGACGGAGCGCAAAATTTTTTTTCGCTCCGTCGTTTGATCTTAGAAAAAGCCGAAAGCCGCCGTCCGCAAATATTTGCGGACGGCGGCTTTGTTTTTCAGGATAAACCATACAGGATAAACCATACAGGATAAAACTCATGCAGGAAAAACTCATGCAGGATAAAACCATGTAAGATAAACCATGCAGGATAAAATCATACAAAACAAATCCCGCAAGATAAATCATGCGGGATAAATCATGTGAGATAAAATTACGGAAACAGATTCATGCCGGATAAAATGATTCCCAAAGGATGCCGTTTACAGGCTTTCGAGGTAGAGGGAAGCGTTGGTTGCGGCGATGGCGCCGTCGGAAACGGCGGTAGAGACCTGCCGAACTGCTTTTGTGCGGCAGTCGCCCGCCACAAAAACGCCTTCCGTTCTGGTTTTGCAGCTTTCATCCGCGACGATATAGCCGTTCTTGTCCAGATCCGCTACGTTTGTGAAGGCAGTATTGTCTGGAACTTGTCCGATCGCCACAAACACCGCGGGGATGTCCTGGCGGCAGATGTTTCCGTCCTTATCCGTGTACTCGATGCCCGTGAGTTCGTCTTCGCCGAGAAAATCGATCACGCTCGTATTGGGACGCACTTCGATGTTTTCTTTGGCGCGCAGTGCCTTTACGAGGCCGGCATCGCCGAAAAACTTATCGAAAAGGGTGTACATATACACTTTTTTGCAGTATCCCGAAAGAAGCAGGGCATATTGCAGGGCGGAGTTGGCGTCGCCGATCACGGCGACTTCTCTGCCTTTGTAAAAGGGGCCGTCGCATACGGCGCAGTAATACACGCCCTTGCCGACGAGATCTTCGCGGTCGTGTTTTGTTTTAAGATGTTTGTGTTTCACACCCGCGGCAATGATCACGCTCTTTGCAAAATATTCGTTGTATTCGGTCTTGACCGAAAAGGTCTTGTCTTCGAGTTTTTCGATGTGCATCGCCTTTTCGATCTCCACTTCTGCGCCGAGCGAAGTAATTTGTTCAAAGAGGTTATCCGCAAACGCTTCGCCGCTGATCTCCTTGATAGAGGGGAAGTTTTCCAGCCGCGGGGATGTGGCGATCTGTCCGCCCAGGCTGTCGCCTTCCAGAACCAGTACTTTTTTTCCGTTTCTTAAAGCATAGAGCGCGGAGGTCATGCCTGCCGCGCCCGCTCCGATGATGATAATATCGTACATATCAGCCGATGCTCTCAATGTATTTGCGGATCTCGCTCGCATTGTCGTACGTCTTGAACCCGTCGCCGTCGGGAACAAGCAGGGAAGGTGCTTTCTTTACGCCGTATTTGCGGGTGGTATCCGCATCCTGTTCGGCGTTGATCACGCGGTATTTTACCCCCGCTTTATCCAGCATCATCTTGCTGGTCTTGCAGTTGGGACAGCCGTCTCTCGTGAACAGCACGGGGCCGTCCAATGCGGGAGCCGCGCAGCACGCTTTCGTCTTTTCCTCTGCGTGTTTGTGTCCTTTCAGCGTGGAATGGTTGATATCGTAAACTTTTCTGTCCTTGAATTCCTGCGTTTTGCCGTCGTTCCAGTTCTGTACGGGGCGATAGTAACCCGTGATACGGCTGTAAACTTCGGTCTTTTGTCCGCAGTGCGGGCAGGTATACTGTTCTCCCGCAAGATATCCGTGATCTTTGCAGATGGAATAAGTCGGGGACAGGGTATAGTAAGGGAGTTTGTAGTTGTCCGCGATCTTCTTGACCAGTGAAGCCGCCGCTTTCCAGTCGGGAAGTTTTTCGCCGAGGAATGCGTGGAACACCGTTCCTGAGGTATAGAGAGTCTGCAGATCGTCCTGAATATCGAGCGCATCGAAAATATCTTCCGTGAATCCGACAGGCAGGTGCGAGCTGTTCGTATAGTAAGGCGTTCCGTTTTCGTTCGCCGTGATGATTTCGGGGAACTGTTCCTTATCATGTTTCGCAAAGCGATACGTTGTCGATTCCGCGGGAGTCGCTTCGAGGTTGTACAGATCTCCGTATTGTTCCTGGTAATCGGAAAGGCGTTCGCGCATATGGTTGAGAACTCGTTTCGTGAACTCCTGCGCTTCGGGATGTGTCAGATCTTTGCGGAGCCAAGCCGCGTTGAGAGTCGCTTCGTTCATGCCGACCAGACCGATCGTCGAGAAGTGGTTTGCAAAGGTGCCGAGATACCGCTTCGTGTAGGGGTAGAGCCCTTCTTCGAGCAGTTTTGTGATGACCGTACGCTTTGTTTTGAGCGAACGTGCCGAGATATCCATCAGACGGTCAAGGCGTGCAAAAAATTCCTTTTCGTCCTTGCTCTGGTAGGCGATGCGCGGCATATTGATGGTCACAACGCCCACAGACCCCGTGCTTTCGCCGCTTCCGAAATAGCCGCCCGACTTCTTGCGCAGTTCGCGAAGGTCGAGACGCAGACGGCAGCACATACTGCGGATGTCGCTCGGTTCCATATCCGAATTGATATAGTTGGAGAAATACGGCGTACCGTATTTGGATGTCATTTCAAACAGCAGACGGTTATTTTCCGTATCCGACCAGTCGAAGTTTTTCGTGATGGAATAGGTCGGGATCGGGTACTGGAATCCGCGCCCGTTGGCGTCGCCTTCGATCATGACTTCGATGAACGCTTTGTTCACCATGTCCATTTCTTTCTGGCAGTCTTTGTATTTGAAATTCTGCGGTTTTCCGCCCACGATCGCGGGAAGTTCGGCGAGGTCGTTCGGGACCGTCCAGTCGAGCGTGATGTTCGAGAACGGTGCCTGCGTACCCCAACGGCTGGGCGTATTCACGCCATAAATGAAGGATTCAATGCACTTTTTCGTCTGTTCGTAGGTGAGGTTGTCCTTTTTCACGAACGGTGCAAGGTATGTATCGAAAGAGGAGAACGCCTGCGCGCCCGCCCATTCGTTCTGCATGATGCCGAGGAAGTTCACCATCTGGTTGCACAGCGTCGCAAGATGGCTCGCGGGCGCCGATGTGATCTTGCCGGGGATCCCGCCCAGCCCTTCCTGGATCAGCTGTTTGAGCGACCAGCCTGCGCAGTACCCTGTCAGCATGGAAAGATCGTGGATGTGAATGTCCGCATTGCGGTGCGCGTTCGCCACTTCTTCGTCATAGATCTCCGAAAGCCAGTAGTTCGCCGTGATCGCCCCGCTGTTGGAAAGGATCAGTCCGCCCACGGAGTAGGTGACCGTCGAATTTTCCTTGACGCGCCAGTCCGTCGCTTTTACATAACTGTTGACAAGCGCTTTGTAATCGAGCATGGTCGATTTCATGTTGCGGATCTTCTCCCGCTGTTTGCGGTAGAGGATGTACGTCTTCGCAACGTCCGCATACCCCGCCTGCGACAGCACTGCTTCCACACTGTCCTGTATGTCTTCTACGGCGATCTTCCCGTCCTTGATCTTGGGTTCAAAATCCGCCGTTACTTTCAGCGCCAAAAGATCAATGATGCTCGGATGATATTGTTTTTTTACGGCGTCAAATGCCTTCGTGATCGCCACCGAGATCTTCTTCAAATCAAATTCTGCGATCGTTCCGTCGCGCTTGATGACCTGATACATAGTTCTTCTCTCTCCTTACCCCTTTGTTTAAAGCTATCGTAGTGCGGCAGCCTTTGCCGCGGCTATCTCTTTTTTAGCGGGTCGAGTCTCATTATAGCACTCCTTCCTGTATATGTCAATAGGTTAAGACAAGATATTGTATTTATTTTTTTTCTATATATACAATATATAGTATTTTGTTGAAATACGGAAAAATCATATAAAATAACGAAAACAGCGGTAAAAACACGGCTTTTCGCTGTTTTTTCGGCGTATCGCCACAATAATTTTTGCAGAATCTTCGCCAGCGCCCCGCCTCTGCGGATACTATATATAGTATTATACATAATGCCGTAATAGGGATAAAGCCGTGCGGTTATCAGAGCCGACGGCGAAAGGAATGGGGCGCGGCGAGAGTGTCGCCGTCGCTCCGCATCAGCCGTCACTCCGCGCACGGAGTGACGGCGGGCATTGTCATTCGGACATCGTTTTTTGCGCATTCTGCAAAGGAATGCAGAACAAAAGCCGCGAGCCGCAAAAATGTTTGCGGCTCGCGGATTTCTTGCGGCGCCTGTCATTCGGGCGCCGCAAGCGGTTTCTATCGTCGGAAATTTTGCAAAGTAAAAAAAATCCTGCCCGCGCAAATTGTATTCGCGGGCAGAATTTCTTACTCTTCGCCGCGGATGAGAACGCTCGGTATAAAGGGCTTCAGGAGCTGTTTGAAAGCCTGCAGTTGCGCATCGGGGCAAGGAGAAAGGCCGCGGCAAAGAACTGCGTCGCTGTCGCGGAAGTTTTGCAGGAAATAGCGTTTTGCGCCGCGCAGCCACTGTCCGATGCGGATAAAATCTTCGCCCTTGTGCAATTCTTTGACGACCGTAGTGCGAAATTCGTAACGAACGCTGTCGGAAAGCAGAAAATCTGCGCTTTCGAGGATCGCGTCCATGTTGACTTTTACGCCCGCCGTTTTATCGTAATTTTGCGGCGAGTTTTTGATGTCCATGGCGACAAAATCGACGAGTTTATCCATGCAAAGCTCTTTCAGCCGTGCGGGGAAAGCGCCGTTGGTGTCCAGTTTGACTGCGTAACCGAGTGATTTGATTTCGGCGATCAGGGCGGGAGTATCCGCTTGCAGGAGCGGTTCGCCGCCCGAAACGCAGACGCCGTCCAAAATCCCTTTGCGTTTTTTAAGGAACGCCAGCAATTCTTCACGCGAAATGTCGCCTTCGCCGCCCTCAAGGATCTCGCCGTTCTGGCAGAAAGGACAGCGGAAGTTGCATCCGCGCAGAAAAACCGTGCACGCCACTTTGCCGGGGAAATCCAGAAGGGTGGTTTTTTGCAGTCCTGCGATGGTCATATTCGCTTCCTCCGATTTTTGATTGCAAACTTCCGCAATCAAAATATTTTTTTATAGTATACACCGCAGAACGGGAAAAGTAAATCTTTTTGCGTCGGGAGAAAAGAGCAGGCTTCACGATTTTTTCATAAAAAATTCACTGTTCCATGGTATCGGTTACCTTAAAAAGTGTTATAATATTGCTATCAAAATACGGGAGATAGGATTATGAAACGGTTTACGAAAACTGTTTTGACTGTGCTTGCGGTCATGGTACTGGCTTTCTCGTTGGTACTTGCGGGCTGTTCAGAGGAATCCGCGTCGGTGAAAAATATTCTGAAAACGTCTTCCAATGCCGACGGGGACGTATATACGATCTATTATTCGGACGGGACATCGTCGACGATCACGATCAGTAACGGAAGCGACGTCACGGCGAAAGATTTGTACGAGTATTATAAAGAGGTCTATAACGACGATCTGACGTACGACGAATTTCTGAAAAAGTATCTTGCGGAACCGACGGACAACGCATCGGTGATCGGGTCGTGTCTGCAATCGGCGGTGAAGATCTACACGGAGTTTGTGGAAAAAACTACTATGGATGATTGGATCGGCGGGAATCGCAGAGAAAATAAAGTGGCGATGTATACCGGCTCGGGCGTAGTGTACCAGATACAGGACGATTATACTTATATCATCACGAATTATCACGTACTCTATGATGCGAATGCTTCGGCGGCAAACAACGGAAAAATGGCGCGCAGGATTGTCTGTTACCTTTACGGCAGCGAAGGTTCATATACCAACAAGGGAGTGGATTCGGACGGACTGTACGTTTATGACTACGGCGTTTACGGAATTGAATGCGAGTATGTGGGCGGATCGATCAGTAACGATATTGCGGTCATCCGTGCAGAGACAGAAGATGTTCAGGCGATCAATCCGAATGTGAAAGCGGCGGAGTTTGCGGACGAATATTATGTCGGAGAGACGGCGATCGCGATCGGTAACCCCGAAGGGGAAGGGATCAGCGTGACCGAAGGAATCGTGAGTGTTGACAACGAATACATTAATCTGCAGATCGACAATGCGGTGCGTTCTTATCGGTCGCTCCGCATCGATACGGCGATTTATGGCGGAAATTCGGGCGGCGGACTGTTTAATCTGAAAGGCGAACTGATCGGCATCACGAACGCAGGAAACGGAACGGATCAGAACATCAACTATGCGATCCCTTTGGAAATTGCGAAAGGCACGGCGGATAACATTCTGCATTACTATTTCGGCAGCGGCGATAACGTGGGGTATGGGATTAATTTAGGTGTGAACGTCGTGTCGCAGAATTCGAAGTACGTCTATGATGAATCCAGCGGATACGGCACAATTCGGGAAGAGATCGTCGTCGATTCGACTAATTCCGGATCCATTGCAGCCGGCATGGGGCTGGAGATGAACGACATCCTTCAGACATTTAAGATCCGATCCAAGAGCGGCGAAACGCGCGAAGTAACTTTGGATCGTAATTTCGATATTTCGGACGTTATCCTGACCATCCGCGCCGGCGATACCATTTCGTTCGGGATCGTGCGCGGAGGGGAAACTACGACTTCCGCAGAATATACCGTCAAGGAATCCGATCTTGAGGAACTGGACAGGCTGTACGAGATCAACAAAGCATAACAGTTCGGGAAAATAATGTGTTTTTCGTTTTGCGGCAAACCCTTTGAATTTGTCGGGGGATTGAAAAATTTTGAATTTGTTTGATTTTTCGGACGTTCTTTTAAACTCCTTCAAAAAAGAATCTGTTCAGGGAAAGGGAGAGTGCAGAAATTTCTGCTCTCTCCCTTTTTTGTATTGTCGCGAAGGCTTGCGGAAATGCGCAAAAACACGCGCAAAATACGGAAACAGGTAAAAACGTACAGGAAAACGCAATAATGCAAGCAGATCCCTGCAGTCAGAAAAAGTATCTGCGGCGCGTCGCAAAATTTATGCGACGCGCCGCAAGACTTTGTAAAAAATGCTCCGCTTTTCGCCGCCGAAAGCTCCGAATTGATAAATTCAGTTTTGCGCGGTTTTCTGTGCGGGCAAGAGATCAGAGAAGCCCGATAGCGAGAATGACTTGGGCAAAGACGATGGCGACGACGGAGATGAGTTTGATGAGGATATTGATGGAAGGGCCGGAAGTGTCCTTAAACGGATCGCCGACGGTATCGCCGATGACGGCGGCTTTATGGGCGGGGCTGCCTTTACCGCCGAAGTTGCCGTCCTCGATGTATTTTTTCGCGTTATCCCAGGCGCCGCCGCTGTTGCTCATGAAGACGGCGAGCAAAAATCCCGTGACGGACGAACCGAGCAGAAGGCCCATAACTCCGTTTGCACCGAGAAAGAAACCGGCGACGAGCGGGGAGAGCACGGCGATGACGGCGGGCAAAATCATTTGTTTTTGTGCAGATTTTGTGCAGATGGTCACGCAACTTTTGTAATCGGGTTCGCTTGTGCCGAGCAGGATCCCTTTATTGCGGGCGAATTGTGCGCGCACTTCGAGAACGACACGTTGCGCACTTTTTCCGACGGCGGACATGGTGAGTGCCGAGAAGAGGAAGGGCAGCATGGCGCCGACGAACACGCCGATGAGAACGACGGGGTTGGTAACATTAAGAGCGAACTGAAAATCCAGCCCGTTCTGAGCGACGAGCGTCTGAACCTGCACATAGAAAGAAGAAAGCAGGGCGAGGGCGGTGAGCATGGCGGAGCCGATGGCGAAGCCTTTGCCCGTGGCGGCGGTGGTATTGCCGAGAGAATCGAGGGCGTCGGTGCGTCGGCGGACGGTTTCGTCCATGCCGGACATTTGGGCGATGCCGCCTGCGTTATCGGCGACGGGGCCGTAGGCGTCGGTGGAGAGGGTGATACCTAAGGTGGAGAGCATGCCGACGGCGGCAATGCCGATGCCGAACATACCATATTCACCCCCGCCGAGCGCATAATAAGAGCCGAGCACGGCTGCCGCGATGATAAGGACGGGCGCGAGGGTGGAGAGCATACCGAGCGCTGTTCCGTTGATGATGACGGGGCCTGCGCCGCTCTGGGCGGAATCGGCAAGTTTTTTGGTGGGGGCATAGGAAGCGCTTGTGAATAGCTCAGTACTGACTCCGATCAGAACGCCGGCGGCGAGGCCGATGAGAACGGGCGCGATGACGATGGGATAGCCGACGGCCCAAAGGAAGAGAGCGGAAGCGGCGGCGGTTGCGGCTGCGGCGAACCAAGTACCTGCGCGGAGCGCGCGCAGAAGCTGTTTCTGACCTGCGCCTTCTTTGGTGCGCACGAAGAAAGTACCGATGACGGAGAACACGATTCCGATGGCGGCGATGCCGAGGGGAATGAGCGCGCCGAAGAATCCGAGGCCTGCGGCGACGCCGAGCGCCATGGAAGAGAGGAGGGAACCGACGTACGATTCATAGAGATCGGCGCCCATGCCTGCGACGTCTCCGACGTTGTCGCCGACGTTATCGGCGATGACGGCGGGATTGCGGCAATCGTCCTCGGGGATATTTTCCTCGACTTTTCCGACGAGGTCTGCGCCGACGTCAGCGGCTTTGGTGAAGATACCGCCCCCGACGCGGGCAAAGAGGGCCATACAGGAAGCGCCCATGCCGAAGGTGATCATATTTGTGGAGATAAAGGCGGCTTCGGAGAGAGCGGAACCGCTGACCGAATAGAAGCCTTTGAGAATGAAATACCACAGAGAGAGATCGCAAAGCCCGAGGCCGACCACGACGAGGCCCATGACGCTTCCGGCGGAGAACGCGGCGCGCAGACCTTTGTTGAGACTGTTTTGCGCGGCGGTAGCGGTGCGGGCGTTGGCGGCGGTGGCGATCTTCATGCCGAGAAAGCCGGTAAGTCCGGAGAAGAAACCGCCGGTGAGGAATGCGAAGGGCATGAACGGCCCTACGAATCCGACGAGGGCGAGAATGCCCAGGAGTACAAAAACGCAAGCAAAAAAGACGGCAACCACGATGTATTGCCGTTTCAAAAAGGCGTTGGCGCCTTTGCGTATGATCGCGGCAATGCCTATGGTCTGTTCGCCTTCGGGCATTTTGAGAACTTTCCGAGCAAAAACGAGCGCGAAAAGCAGCGCCAGGATAGCGGCGCCGGGAGCGATCAGGATCGCATATTCCATTGTTTCCCCCTTCAAAGCGTACAAATTTTTCTTGGACGAAAAATTTGCGCTTTTTTTAATAATAACATGAAAAGATTGTCAGGTCAAGATTTGATTAAAAATTTATGGAGAGCATATTTTTGTGAAAGCAGATAAAATTTTCGGAATTTTCTTGTAAATTGAAAGCGGATAGGGTATAATGGGAAAAAACGGCGGCAAGGGAAAGACGGAATGGTTCTGGATACGATATTTACGGTACTGAAGTACATACTGACGGCGATAACGGTACTGACGCTATATAAATTTTTATACATGGTGATCGGATTTTTCGGTAAGGCGCGGAAGTTTGAGGATACGGAAAAGCTTCACAAGTTTGCGGTGGTGATATCGGCGCGGAACGAAGAGAAGGTGATCGGGAATTTATTGGACAGCATACATGGTCAGAATTATCCGAAGGAGCTTGTGACGGTATTTGTGATCGCGGACAACTGTGACGATGAAACGGCGAAGATCTGTCGGGAAAAGGGAGCGATCGTATATGAGCGGCACGATCCGAAGCATGCGCGCAAGGGCTGGGCGCTGGAATACGGGTTCAAGAATATTCTGCGTGATTACGGAGCGGACTATGCGGACGGATTTTTTATTTTTGATGCCGACAATCTTCTTCATCCTGATTATATGCGGGAAATGAACAAAGCGTTCGCGACGGATGAATTTGACGTGATTTGCGGGTACCGTAACACGAAAAATTTTGCGACGAATCTGATCTCGTCGGGGTACGGGATTCATTTTTACAGGAGTTCGTTTTCGTATCACAGACCGCGGCAGGTGGTGCATTCGTCTACGCACATAGCGGGGACGGGGTATCTGGTGAAGAGCAAGTGGCTGGCGGAAGGCTGGCACTGGACGTGTCTTACGGAAGACACGCAATTCACATACGAAGTGGTATCGCGTGGCGGCAGGATCGGGTATTGTGAAGACGCGGAATTTTACGATGAACAGCCTACGCGGTTCAGGACGGTACTCAAACAGCGTATCCGCTGGGCGAAAGGACGGCTGTACGCGTTTTTTGCGTACGGGTACAAGCTGATTGCGGGCATATTCCGCAAAAAGACGAATAAATGGGCGTGTTACGACATGATTTTTTACGGATTCCCGTACGGATTATGTTCGGGGCTTCTTGCGATCGCGATGTTTCTGGCATCGTTTATCGGAGTTGCGGCGGCGAGCGGATGGCAGGGGATTGTAGAGGAATATGTGACGCTGTCGGTACTCAAATCGCTCGGGGTAGCGCTGGGAGTGTATTGGCTGCAGGGAGTTCTGACTGCATTTTTCGTAGTTTTGCGCGAACGGAAGAAGATCCATTGCCCGAAGGCAAAACTCGTGTTTTACGTACTGTTTTTCCCGTGGTTTGATCTGGTGGACGTGCCGCTGTCGATCGCGTCGCTGTTCATGCACGTGACCTGGCGGAAGATCGAACACGACGATACGACCAAAGTGGAGGACATAGCGGGCGAAATACCCGCCGCGGGTATTCCCGCACCCGTGCGGGAATCTTTGTCTGAAGAGCAGACAGATGATACGAATAAGGGGAATATGAGATAAAAAGCGCTGAAAAAGCCGCCTTTAAGGGAAAAGGGCGGCTTTTTGCGCGGATTTGCAGGAAATAAATGGCAGTCGGGCGTTTTGAAAAAGCTGCGGGATATGGTATAATAGAGCGGAAAAAGGCACCGTCGGGAGTTTTGAGGAATAACGGCGGAAGAAAGGGAACACACTAAGGGAATCATATGCAGTTACAGAAATTAGAAAGGAAAGATATCGGGCGGCTTTTGCCGTATTTTCGGAATCAGGGAACGCACATATCCAATTATTCGGCGGGGAGTCTGTTCATGTGGAACAAGTACTTATCGACATTGTACGCGGAAGAAGAGGGATGTCTTGTATTGTGTGACAGGTATGTGGGCAACCGATATTTTTACTGGCCGCTGTCGAAAGACGGTGATGCGGCGGCGGAAGAGCGGGTAGCGGAGAAGATCGAGAAATTTTGTCGGGAGAATTATATACGGTTGCATTTTACGGCGGTACCGCGGGAGCGGTTAAGCGGGCTGGTACTGCGGTACGGGTCGGAGGTGCATGTATCGGACATACGCAAGTGGCGCGATTATCTGTACAATGCGCAGGATTTTATACAATATCCGGGCGGGAAATACAGCGGTCAGCGGAATCATGTAAACAAGTTCAAGAAGAACAATCCGGATTATACGTTTGCGCGGTACACGGTGGCGGACAGGGCGGAGACGGAAGCGTTTTTGCGGGAGATCGCGAAGGTGCAGACGGAGAAAGAGGAAACGTTGGCGGCGGAGGAGATGCGGGGTGTATTTGAGATTCTGCCGAAGATGGAAGAACTCGGACTGTTTGGCGGGATATTGCGCGCGGGCGGAGAGATGGTGGCGTTTTCGGTGGGCGAATATTGCGGGGACATGCTTGTGGTGCATATTGAAAAGGCGAAGCGAGGCGTAGCGGGAGCGTATCCGACGGTGGCGCAGTTGTTTGCGAAGGAATATTGCAACGAGCGAACGAAATATATCAACCGAGAAGACGATTCGGGGGATGCGGGACTGCGCAAGTCGAAATTGCAGTATTTGCCGGTGCAGGTGGTGGACAAATACAATCTGGCGGTAAGGCGCACGTTTGACGCGGTATCGGACTATCCGCACATCAAGACATTGCGGCTGGAGCTGAAGGGGCTTGCGGACGAAGACGCATCGGACTTTGCGCGGCTTGCGCGGGACGAAGAGCTGAACCGTTACTGGGGATATGACTGGCGCGAGAACGCGACGGAAGAAAACCCCGCGGATGCGTGGTTTTTGCAGGACGTACGCAAAGATTTCAAGCAAAAGAACGAGTTGCCGCTGGGAATTTATTTTGAAGGGAAGCTGGCAGGCGAAGTGGTACTGCACAATTTCGGGTATCAGTCGGAGGCGGAGATCGGGATGCGGATCCTGCCCGAATGGCAGGGCAGGGGCTTTGCGCGCGAATCGTTGATCGCGCTGATGGAATACGGATTCATGAAGCTGAGTCTGGAAAAAATCGAAGCCAAGTGCTATAAAGAGAATACCGTATCGGCGTATACACTGAAGGCGGCGGGGATGCGTCCGTGCGGGGAAGACGACATGTATTATTATTTTTATAAAACGCCGTCCATGTAAATATTTTGTAAAAAATATGGAAAAACGAAGTGATTTGAATTGCATTTCGGCAGGGAAAGTGATAAAATAAACGCGGAAAAAACCGCAAGACAGCCGCGGCTGTCTTTTTTGCACAAGCAAAAAAGAGAGTGTTTATCGGCGGGGAAGCGGAAAAAACAAAAAGGAGAGTAAAAGTATGGCAAAGAAGCTGAAAAGAGCATTTACGATCGTGGAACTTGTGATCGTGATTGCGGTGATCGCGATTCTGGCGGCGGTGCTGATCCCGACGTTCACGACGCTGATCGACAAAGCGAACCAGTCAGCGGACACGTCGAACGTAAAGAACATGAATTCGATTTTGGCGATGGACGAAACGACGAACGGGAAACCGAAGACGATGGACGACGCAGTGAAAGTGATCCGTGAAGGCGGATACGATCTGGAGAAGCTGACGCCGACGGGGCAGGGATATGACATCGTATGGGATCAGGACGCGAACAGACTGCTGATGGTGAACGGCGAGGAAGTGATATTCGGAGAGACGGAAAAGAACACAAACGAAAAGCATCTTTGGGTAGTAGTTGACAGCCAGGAAGAGATCGAAGCAACGAAGTACAGCGCGTATCTGACGGATGCTTTTGCGGGCGAAGTGACGGCGGCGCAGGGAGTAGACGTCGGTGCGAACGAAGACGTCACGAAAGTTACATACGATACGGCGGAAAAACAGGACGTAACGATCCGCACGAACGGCGGCGCGTTGGAAGTAAGCGCGGCGGCGGCGACGGTATCGCACTATGGCACAGCGGCGAGTGTAGACATTCAGGCCGTTGCGGATCATTCGTATTATGAATACGGCACGGTAGCGGGCAACATCACGTTGAAGCAGGGACGAATCAGTATTGAGAATGGCGGATATGTGGCTTTGTTGACGTGTGTGAGTGAAACGGACACGGAAAGTATTAAAGTAGATGCTGTGTCAGAGGATTGTATTGGTGATATAATTGTCACGGGTGATAGCAGCAAAGTACAGATTTCAGAGATAATTATAGACAAAAAAGCCGATGACGCAATGGTTGAAACAGGAACCACAATGTTTGCGGGCGGTCTTGGCACCGAAGTAAATCCTTATTTGATTGCAACGGCGGAGCATTTTGCAAATATTAATACTGTAATTAACCAAAAAGCCAAAGAATATTTCTTTAAACAAACAGATGACATAGTAGCTGAAAAACAAATTAACAAACTGAATGGCGGATATGACGGAGGCGGGTTTGATTTACAGGTAAACGATCAAGCTGTTTGCTATGAAATTTATGGGCATGTCACATTTAAAAATATAAATTTAGTACAACATGGGGGAGAAGGTACAATATTATTGTGGCTTGCAGATTGGGGTACTCCATATGGCTGTGATTTTGAAAATATAAACATTATAGGCGACCCTGTTTCAGTCAACAACGATAATTTTGGTTTTATTGTTTGTAATGCATTGTATACAGGTGGAGAAGGAAATCCTGTTTATAATTTTAAGAATATCACGAACAACGTTGATATTGAAAATAGTGGAACCTGCACAAGTCCTTTTGTTGGTTCGGGACCGTGTTTCAATATAAAAACAGTTCTCAATTATGAAAATTGTGTCAATAATGCAACTATAACAGGCTCTACACAAGTAGGATTTTTGTATGGCAATAGTGCGTATATCGATTCACTTGCGAATGCTGAATTATCCATAAAAAATTGTAAAAATAACGGTATTTTAATGTCTGTAGATAATGATGCGGTAGTTGCTTTTGCTCCGGGAGTCGCTGATCTTAATTCTCAATATCAAGAGCAGTGCGGGGGTATATATCTTGCGGTCAATTATTTGATGAATTCAGACGCGGTGATATCACAGTCTGGTACAAATTTTGTTGTAAATACTACGGATACTTCTGTAACTTATAAAATGGTGTTAAGTGTTAATACAATACAGTTACCAACCACTTATTATAATAAAGATGGGGAAGAAGTTCATGATGTGAGTAATGGTAGAAAATTTATCTATGACATAAATATTGACACAAGTATAGTCGATCCTGTAAAATCATTTTATGCATACGATTTTAATACTGCAAAAGAAAAAGGAATTGTGGATGATGAAACTGTTTTGGATTATCAGGTAGTAGATGGTTATCAAGTAGCGATTTATGTTACAGAAAATATGAATTATTTGATATTCAAAGAAAACGCAAACATTTACAAAATAGATTCTGATATAAGGATAATGTTGTATTCATATAAAGACGGTATGATGAACGGAATAAAAGACATTCAAATTTAGTTCAAGGAAATAATTTTAAATCAAAAAAGCCGCGACGCGAATGCGTTGCGGCTTTTATCATGTCGGCTTTTATCATGTCGTTTTTTATTGTGGGCTTTTGGCATATTAAAAACTGCCCTTTGCGAGAAGGGGCGGGTTTTTTTATCAATTTGTCTCTTGTTTTTTTTATTGTAGGCTTTTGGAATATAAAAACCTTCACTTTGAGAAAAGGGCATGTTTTTTATATCAATTTCTCAATTGTTTTTATTATTGATCAACCCTGTTGCTCTGCGGCGCGCATCTTGATGATTTTTTCTGCTTCGGGGGCAGGTACTTCTTCGTATCTTGCGAGTTCTGCCATAAATTTTCCGCGGCCCTGCGTCATACTGCGAAGATCGGTCGCGTATTTCTGGATCTCTGCCTGGGGAGCTTCGGCGTTTACGATCTGCAAACCTTCCATCATGTCTATGCCGAGGATCCTGCCGCGGCGTTTGTTCATGTCGCCCATGATATCGCCCAAGAAATTTTCGGGAATGGCGATTTTCAGCCGCATAATGGGTTCGAGCAGGCAGGGGGATGCGTTTTTCAAACCATCCTTAAACGCGAGCGCGGCGGCGAGTTTGAAAGCCATTTCCGAGGAATCGACGTCATGATAGCTTCCGTCGTAGAGTACGGCGCGCAGGCCTGTAACGGGGTAACCCGCCAGAACGCCGTGCGGCAGGCATTCGATGAGTCCTTTTTCCACGGCGGGGATATACTGTTTGGGTACTGATCCGCCGACCACTTCTTCCGCGAATTCGAAATCGCCGTCGAAGGGTTCGAAGCGTACTTTGCAGTGTCCGTACTGGCCGTGTCCGCCCGATTGTTTTTTATGTTTTCCTTCCGCTTCCACTTTTTTGCGGATGGTTTCGCGGTAGGCGATTTTCGGGGTTTTGAGGGCGGCGGAAACGTTGAATTTTGCTTTCAGTTTCTTATTGATGACGTCGAGGTGAGTTTCGCCCTGTCCGCCGATCAGCATTTCGCCGGTTTCGTTATTTTTGGTAACGGTGAAGGTATAATCTTCTTCGGCGAGTTTATTCAGACCCTGGAAAATTTTATCTTCCTCGCCTTTCTTTTCTGCGTAGATTGCCATCCAGAGTACGGGGCGGGGGAAGTGAATGGGGTCGAATTTGATCTTTGCGGATTCATCGCAGAGCGTATCGCCTGTGTTGGTTGCGTTGAGTTTATTGACGGCGCCGATATCGCCGGCGGTGAGTTCGCTGACAGGTTCCTGTTTTTTGCCTTTGAGAAGGTAGATCTGGTTGATCCGTTCGGTTTTCCCTGTGGTCGAATTATAGACAGTCGAGCCGGCTTTGAGCGAACCGCGGAAAACTTTCATGACGTTGAGTTTTCCGACAAACGGGTCGACCACGGTTTTGAATACCTGCGCGGCGAACGGCGCATCTGTTTCGCAGGTGATCCCGACCAATTCGTCCTTATCGACGGCGGAAGCGAGCACTTCTTTGCGTTCTTCCGCGCTGGGCATATATTTGACGATCTCGCCCATCAGATTGATGATCCCGCGGTTCTGCAAGGCGGAGCCTGCCATGACGGGAATCGTATTGACGTTATAAATGCCTTTGCGGATCCCGTGAATGATCTCGTCTTTTGAGAGCGAGCCTTCGCCGAAGTATTTATCGAGCAGAGCGTCGTCATTTTCTGCGGCGGTTTCGGTGAGGCTTGCCTGCATATCGGCGAGCGTCTGTTTCATGGAATCGGGGATGGGGATTTCTTTGAGTCCTTCTTCGGAAAAGCGGAATGCTTTTTCGGTCAGGGCGTTGATATAACCGATCATCTTGTTTCCGTCCATGAGCGGAATCTGGATGGGTGCGATCTTTCCTGCGTATTTTTCGGACAAAGCGGCGACCGTACCTTTATAATCGGCGTTTTCTTTATCCATGCCGTTGATGAAAAGAACCATCGGTATTTTGTTTTTCAGACATTTTTCGATGGCTTTTTCCGCGCCGACGCTGACCGATCCCGATGCGGAAGTGACGATCAGTGCTCCGCCGGCGGCGCGCAGTGCTTCGTTTTCCTCGCCTTCGAAATCATAGAATCCGGGCACATCCAGAAGATTGATCTTCACTCCTTCCCACATGGTATAGGCGAGCGAGAGGGAAATAGACATTTTTCTTGCGATTTCCTGCTCGTCGTAGTCGGTGACGGTATTGCCATCGGTCACTTTGCCGAGACGATCCGTCGCTTTGCCGTTGAAAAGGATCGCTTCGCAGACAGAGGTTTTACCTTCTCCGCTGTGACCGATCACTGCAATGTTGCGAATGTCAGCGCTCTTGATGCTCATAATTGTACTCCCTTATCGACGGACGCGCAAAAGATTTGGATTGAAAGACCGACCCGCCGCCGTCGGGGCTTATGCCCCGACGGCGGCGGAAATGCGTCCGCTTCTTTTTTATTATAATATAGATTTTGCGTGATTTCAATAGGTAATTGAAAATTTTTTGCAAAAAATGCAAAATTGTTGCGTAGTGAACGAGCGCGAATTTTGAAAGAAAAATGAAATTTATGAATGATATACAAAAAACTTGCAAAACCCCAATAAAGGTGATAAAATGACGATGAAAAAATACAGCCGGCTGTATTTTTTGCTTGCGCAAAAAATAAATCGATTAAAAGCAGGCTGAAAAAAAGAAAGGAGAAGGAAGAATGGTAAAGAAGCTGAGAAGGGCATTCACGATCGTAGAACTTGTGATTGTGATTGCGGTGATTGCGATTCTGGCGGCGGTACTGATCCCGACGTTCACATCGCTGATCCAGAAGGCGAACCAGTCCAACGATACGACGAACGTAAAGAACATGAATACGATTCTGGCGGCGGCGGAAGCGACGGACGGAAAAGCGGAAACGATGTATGATGCAGTACAGGTAATTAAAGAAGGCGGCTATGATCTTTCGAAACTTACCCCGACGGGCGAGGGATATGATATCGTATGGGATCAGGAATATAATCGTCTTGCGCTTGTCAATGGCGGAGAGGTAATATTCAGTGATTCGCAGATTTCTACGGAGAAGTGGAAACTTTGGATCGTAACGGACGAGCAGATCGAAACAGAATACAGTGTATATCTGATCGACGGTTTTGCTGGCGATAGTTATACGGCGGCTTCAGGTGTGGACGTAGGCGAAAATGAAGGGATCAACGTGACGATCGAAACGGAAGATGCGAAAGATGATCTGAAAGTGCGCACGAACGGCGGCACGCTGACGGTGAATGCACCCAATTCGACGGTTAGCCATTACGAAGCGGTAGATACGGTGAATATTACGGCGGTAGCGGAGCATTCGTACCACGAATACGGCACGGTAGACGGAAACGTGTATTTAGCGCAAGGAAGATTTGTTGCGGAAAGCGGTGCGACAGCAAACGCGCTTGTTATCACCGCAACGACGGCTGATGCAGTAGCTGTGGCGATTTCTGACGGTGCGGCAATTCAAAGTGTTGCGGTCACGAATGCTGATATTAAGGACTCTATTTCCGTTACGGGAAGCGATATAGAAGTGCAGACCACGGCCAGCGATACGATTCTTCGCTATTTTGGCGGCGGTATCGGGACGGAAACCTCGCCTTTTATGATCTACGATGAAACACATTACGGGAATATCGCATTATTGTCCGATGAATATTATGTAAGGATTGAAAACGATATTCATTTGTCGCAAGTGCTTGTAACAAAAACGGAGCAAACGGTACACTTGGATTTGAACGGGAAACTGATTACCGTTGATCAGACAGACGGAAGAAGTTTGTATGCAATAAGTAATTACGGTGCATTGTATTTATCGGATTCTTCTGAAACACAGACGGGGACAATCCGAGCACGTGGTATTCAGAATTACGGAACGATGTATATTTCGAGTGGGAAGGTTGAATCCTGTGACGACGCTGGTGGTGCGGCCATTTGGAATGAAGGAGTCCTGGAAATGACAGGCGGAACGCTTGCAGTTACTGGTAAAGAAATAGATAATGTGGCAGCTGCACCATTAACTATATTAGAAGGAGCGAAAGCAACAGTACCGGGGGGGGGATTTAGTTACTCCTTATACAAGTGTATTCAATTACGGCACTCTTGAAATGAGCAATATGCAGCTGGAAAATTATACTGCATATTGGAATTGTATAAAAGTTTATGCTGGTGGAACGGCGGTTCTGGATAATGTAGTAATTAATTCTGATTTTGGCGGCGGAATAGAAGCGGCCGGAGGAACGGCAACTTTGCGGAATTGTGAAATACATCAAAGAGTTTCAGACCTTGAATTCTCGGATTGGAACAGTATGTGTGTTGCTGCGAGTAACGGAGGTACCGTTAATGTTGAAAGCGGTATATATGAGTCTGTAAGGTATGGGGCCTATGTATTCAGTACAGGCGGAACAATTAATATTACGGGCGGTAGTTTTAGTGCAGGGATAGCGGTCTTGAAGGCGGATGCGGCAAACAGTTATATAAATGTGAGCGGCGGAACGTTAAATGGCGGTATAGCTATCGGAAGCGCCAGCAAATTGAACCTTACGGGCGGCGAATTTTCTGTTCAGCCCGACGCAAAGTATGTTGAAGAAGGGTATGTAGCGGAGCAAAGCGGCGACAAATGGGTTGTCAAAGCACAAGCATAACGAACGTTAAAAAAGAGAGGTCTTTCGCAGAAGCGAAAGACCTCTTTTTTTATGATTCTTTTTTACATTTTCAAAATATCCTGAATGATTGTACCTGCGAGTAGCAGGCCTGCCATAGAGGGGACATAGGAGATGCTTCCGATGAAGCGTTCGCCGTCTGCGGCGCCCGATTTGTCGGGCGCGAGCGGTTTTTCTTCCGAATAGACGGCTTTTACGCCCGTAATGCCCCGCGTTTTCAATTCCCTGCGCATGATCCGCGCCAACGGACATTCGCGTGTTTTTTCAATGTCAGCCACGCGGAAGGCGTTTCCGTCCAGCTTGTTTCCTGCGCCCATGCTGGAGATCACGGGGATGCCCGCTTGCCGCGCCTTCTCGATCAGAAGTGCTTTCGCCTTGACGCTGTCGATACAGTCGGCTACATAGGTATAGTCGGAAAAATCAAAACCGTTTTCTGTTTTTTCGTCAAAAAAGCATTCTTTTGCACAAAAATTTCCGTCCGGACGGATGTCCAGCGCGCGCTGTTTCATGACTGCCGCTTTGTTTTTTCCGATCGTGGAATGCAGGGCGATCAGCTGTCGGTTCAGGTTGCTTTCCGCGACGTTGTCGCCGTCTATAAACGTCAGTTTGCCGATCCCTGCCCGAACGAGCGCTTCCGCCGCGTACGATCCCACGCCGCCGATGCCGAACACCGCGACGTGTGCGCGCTGCAATTTTTTAAAATTTTCTTCGCCGATCAGTGCGATTTCCCGTATAAATGTCTGCATTGTTTACCTTCCCGCCTGCGCAGGCTTGCACAGTTTTACGTTGCGCCTGTCCAATTCGATGAGTCCGTCGTCGCTCATTCGTTTCAGTTCCCGCACCATGGCGCTGCGATCCACACAAATGTAATCCGCCAGGCTCGTCTGCGAAAACGGAAGGGTAAAATACGAACTCTTATTCTTCGCCGCCAGCATGGAAAAATAAGCGCTCAGCTTTTCACGGATCGTCCGACGGCTTAATATCTCCAGATGTTCGGACAGCGCCTGCGTTTTTTCGCTCATCAGCTGCACAAGATTCGCCACCACCACCGAATGATGCGTGCATGCGTTCGGACATCTTTTGATAATGTGCTCGTAATCAATGTACAAAATTTCACAGTCCTCATCCGCCGACAGGTAAAAATTCGCGTCCGCCCACGAAAATCCCAAAACGTCCCCGAATACCCCGCCCTTTTTCAGTTGTTCAAAAATCGTCCGTACACCGTTCACATCCGTCTTGATCAGGCTCAATTTCCCGCTCTGCACCACCCCGATCCTCCCGCTCGGCATCGGTATCTCTTCACCCTTTCCGTATCCCCGCGTAGTCGTCTTGAAACACGTCATCATCGCGTTGTACTCCTGCGCCGTTACTCCGTCAAACAATGAGGTCGTCACTTCTTCCATCTTTTTCTTTCTCCTTGTTGCATTTGCAACAAATTATAGGTATAGAATACCGCATCGTTAAAAAAAAGTCAATAAAATTCTTCTTGCGACAGTAAAATTTTTGCAGAAGAAAATGGAAACGCCGCTGTAAAAAGGCGGTTATACCGTTCATACGAAAGCGGACAAAAATCGCGAACGGTCGTCGGGGCGGAAAGGGGGTAGAATTTGGTTGAAGTTCGGCTCTTTAAGTTTTTGCGGAAAGTGTTTGCGGTCGGTAAAGTTAAAAATCAAAGAAAAAGCCGCCGCGCAGTCGGAATCTGCGCGGCGGCGTAAGTTTTTTTGAAGGCGTACCGCTGTAAGGGAAAACGCTTTCAGATAAATTAAGTTTCAATGTTATTTGTTTTTATGTTCGACGGCGGTGTTTTGCAAAGGTGTGCCGACGGTGTTGTCGCAGAACGCGGACACACCTTTTTTGCGCATGGAATGTACAAACGCATAGAGGGGTGCGCCGAGTGCATAGACCCAAAGCGCTTCAGTCACGGCAAGAGAGCCGAAATACGTCCAATAGGTTGCGGAGAGAGTGCCGTAGGAAAGATCTCCGCACAAAAACACGATGATGACGGGAATGACGAATGCGTTGACCAGTACGGGGAACAATCCGCCGACCGCAATGCGCAGAACGTGGCTGCGGAAAATTTTACCGATTCCCCAAGTTCCGACAGCGGCGACCAGTGTCGCCAGGGATCCGACGAACACGTCGTATACCCAGAACGGGGAAGCAATATTGCTCAGCATGCAGCCTATGTACAAAGCAGGGATCGCTTCCGGAAAAAACAGGGGAAGAATCGTGAGCGCTTCGGCGGGACGGATCTGTAAAAATCCGTTGTAAGCAAGCGCGCCGAACGCGTAGGTGAGTGCAACGTACAGGGCGGCGATGATGCCGGCTCTGCACAACATCTTAGTCGTGAGTTTCTTCATTATTCAGTTTACCTCGGTTGTTTTTAGGTAGTGTTTTCCGAAAACCTACCGCACGAAAGGATAACAAAAACCGAGACAAAAGTCAAGTCCTTTTGCCTCGGTTTTGCCGTGTTTGCTAAAAAAGCTGCTTCTGCGTCCGAAAAAAATTTTGACCAAGCGTCGTCCGACCATGCACCGTCCGACCATGCACCGTCCGACCAAGCGCTGTCCAACCATGAACAGTCCGACCATGTACCGAGCGGGGTAAAAGTCTCATGGCCGAAAGAAAAATCGCGTCTGTCTGAGGGGGCGGAAAGCGGTGAAGTGGCTCAGAGAATGATGTTTTCCAGCAGGAGGTAATCGAAATCGACGCCTTCGACGAAATCGCGGGGGTAAAAGCGGACGTGATTGAATTTGGCGAAGTTAAAGATATGGGTTTTGAGCAGGACGGGGGTGGGGACGTCGAGTTCGCGGCAGATATCCGCGAGGTAATTGAAGAAGTGGGAATAGGTAAGTTTTTCCCCGTCGTTTTCGTAAACGAACTGTTTGGCGATCTTGCCGTCGAGCATGATTTTAGCCCAGATCCTGAACATAAGAAACTCCGAATGTTTTTTTAAAATTATAGTGAAATTTTCGGTAAAAGTAAAATATTATTGACTTATTTTCCGTAAAAATATATACTAATTGAAAGAGATTTGCAGCAGGCGGCGGCGCGGAAAACCGTGCCGCCGCGGCAAAATGCGTGTTTTTGGCGAAAAAGTCGTGGCACGTATGCAAAGAATCGGGCAAAGCTCTTTTGCAGAAAGCGAAAAAGAGGTGTGGAAATGTTAAAGCTGGAATCGGACATACTCGGAATCCTGCAGGAAGACTGCCGTTATACGGCGGCGAAGATAGCTGTCATGCTGAACAAGACGGAGAAAGAGGTCGCGGACACGATCGCTTCAATGGAATCGCGGGGGATCATCGTGAAGTACACGGCGATCGTGAACGACGAGAGACTGTCGGACGATATCGTGCAGGCGCTCATCGAGGTGAAGGTATCGCCGCAGAAAACGAGCGGGTTTGATGCGATCGCGGAAGAAGTGTACCGTTTTGAGGAAGTGAAGAGCTGTTATCTTATGAGCGGCGGGTATGATCTGGCGGTATTTATCGAAGGGAAGAATCTGCGCGAGGTGGCGCGGTTCGTATCCGAGCGGCTTTCCACGCTGGACGAAGTGCAGTCGACGGCGACGCATTTTATCCTCAAAAAATACAAGATCGAAGGGACGATCACGGACACGGAGGACGATAACCGTATACGGATATCGGTACACGCATGAGAAATTTTGTCAACCAACGTTCGCAGGAGCTGAAACCGAGCGGCATCCGCAAATTTTTCGACATTGTATCGGAGATGAAGGATGCGATCTCGCTGGGCGTCGGCGAACCCGATTTTATCACGCCGTGGCACATACGCAATGCGGCGATCAAATCCATACAGCGCGGGTATACGCAGTACACGGGCAATCGTGGGCTGCCCGTTCTGCGCGAGCTGATCTCGCGGTATATGAACGAGCGGTTCGGGGTAGAGTATCCTGCGGAAAACATTATCGTGACGGTAGGAGCGAGCGAGGGGATTGACCTTGTGATGCGGGCGATCTGTGATCCGGGGGACGAGATCCTTGTACCCGATCCGGGGTATGTTTCCTATTCTCCGTGCGTAACGCTTTCGGGCGGGGTGCCGGTGCATATACCCTGCCGTCAGGAAAACTCTTTTATTCTCACGCCCGAGCAGTTGGAGCGCGCGATCACGCCGCGCACGAAGGCGATCATACTTCCGTACCCGAACAATCCGACGGGCGGGATCATGACGAAAGAGCAGCTGGAAGCGATCGCGCCGGTTCTGGAAAAGCATGATCTTCTGATCGTATCGGACGAGATCTATGCGGAACTGACATACGGCGGGAAGCACGTATCGATCGCATCGATCCCTGGGATGAGGGAACAGACGGTGCTGATCAACGGATTTTCGAAGGCGTTTGCGATGACGGGCTGGCGGATCGGGTTTGTTTGTGCGCCGCCTGAGATCGACAAGGCGCTGTTCAAGATCCATCAGTACGCGATCATGTGTGCGCCGAGCGCGTCGCAGTACGCGGCGGTAGAGGGGCTGAAAGACGGCTTTACCGATCATTTTGCGGTCGTGGAATCCATGCGCGAAGAGTATGACAAGCGGCGGCGGTTCATCACGAATTTCTTCAACGAAACGGGGCTTTCCTGTTTTGAACCGCGCGGCGCGTTTTACGTGTATCCGTCCACGGAAAAACTGGGGGTCACGGGCGAAGAGTTTGCCAACGGTCTTTTGCGCGCGGAAAAGGTGGCGGTGGTGCCTGGCGATGCGTTCGGCGACGCGGGGCGCTTTCATGTGCGCTGTTCGTACGCGACGAGCATGGCGAATCTGGATACTGCGGCCAATCGTATCGCGGAATATGTCCGTACGCTGCGCCGCGGCTGAAAACGGTGGTTTTCCGCCGCGCGGGGAATGTGCAAGGCAAAAACCGCGGCGGACTTTCAAACGTTGAAAAACGCGGAAATTTATTGCGGCGGGGCGGCTGAAAGCATGGCGGAGAATGATCCGGAGCGCAGGGAATATGCGAGGCGGAAAAAGCGGAGCGGTTTGTTTTTGCGGCGGTGCGGAAAGGCGCGTGTCGGGAAGGGCGAGAGTGAAAGCGGATTTCATTTTGCTTACACAAAATTCCCTGAAAAGTTTACGAAACGTGGCGCGGGGGCATGCCTTGCGGCGCGAATATAACTTGACAAGCCCGCGCGCATGATGTATAATAAATAACAGTGCAAGGTATGATTCCGCGAAAAATATGAAGCGGAATCATTCTTTTAAGGAAAGGGAGCGGCAGAAAGCCGTACATTTTTTTATAAAAGTAAGAGGTGTTGAAAATGGCAGAAGAATTTATCATGACGCAAAAGGGCTATGACGAAGCGGTAGCGCGGCTGAAATATCTTCAAACGGAAAAGAAAAAGGAGATCACGGAGCGGATCAAGGTAGCGCGCGGGTTCGGGGATCTGAGCGAGAACGCGGAATACGATGCGGCGAAGAACGAAGAGGCGCTGAACGAGAGCGAGATCCGTGAGCTGGAAAATAAGATCAAGAATGCGAAGATCATGGAAGAGAGCACGGACAATTCCAAAGTACATTTCGGGAACACGGTGACGGTATACGATTATGATTTGGAAGAGTTGGCTACGTACACGATCATGGGCAGTACGGAAGCGGATCCGGACAAGAACATTGTATCCATTGATTCGCC